>JBJXFS010000143.1:0-4027 GCA_046155625.1 Verrucomicrobiales bacterium
GGAGTGCGGCGACTAGTCGCCGCTTTTGGTCGGGCGACGTGTCGCCCGACCAAAAGCATGGACATGTCCGCGTACTCCATCAACTCACGAGCCACTTCGAATTGGCGCGTCCAAGCGGATTTCCTGAAAAAATCCGCCGCCAAGGAGCACGTCAGCGTCGTAGAAGGCGCAGACTTGGCCGGGGGTGAGCGCCCGCTGCGGTTCGTCCCAGCTCACTAGTACGGCATCGTGCCTCGGCGGCGCTCCCCCACCCTCACCCGACCACGGCTCAATGAATGCGGGAGCGCCGGCATGACGATACCTCGGCTGTGCTTCGAGCGGGCGCGCTTGGTCAAAGAACCGTTCGCGAGTCCAATGGAGGTCGCCCACCACGGCGCGACGCGCGTGCAGTCCGGGTGTGTCTGGCCGCTCCAGTCCAACCACCAGCTGGTTGCGTTCCGGACGTTTGCCGACCACCACAAACGCTTCCTTGTAGACCGGTGACGCCACTCCCAATCCCTTCCGCTGACCGTAGGTGTACAAGTGCAGCCCGCGATGGCGGCCGAGCACTCGCCCCGAAACATCCACAATGTCTCCCGGATCGTCATCGATGAACGCGCGGAGAAAGTCCGACATTTTTACATCCCCGATAAAACAGATTCCTTGGCTGTCTTTTTTGCGGGCGTTGGGCAGCCCGAAGCGCACCGCCTCCGCTCGCACTTCGCTTTTGAGCAAGTGCCCGATGGGGAAATAAGAAGCGGCTAATTGATCCTGGTTCAACAACGCCAGAAAGTAACTCTGATCTTTGGACGGATCCGCCCCGCGGAGTAAGTCGCACGCGCCATCGTCGCGACGACGAATGCGCGCGTAGTGGCCAGTGGCGATGCCGTCGAACCCCTGCGTGCGAGCATAATCGAGAAACACCCCGAATTTCATCTCGCGATTGCACATCACATCCGGATTCGGAGTGATCCCTCCGCGATATCCGCCTAGCAGGTACGTGACCACTCGCTCCCGATAGTCGTCCATGAGGTTGAGCACACGAAACTCCACGCCGAGGGTATCGGCGACCGCCTGGGCATCCTCGATGTCCTGCTGCCAGGGGCAATCGCCGGCGATGTTTTCCTCATTGATCCAATTGCGCATGTAGGCGGCCACCACCTCATGCCCCTGCTCGAGCAGCAGCGCCGTGGCCACACTCGAATCCACTCCGCCCGACAATGCCGACAAGATCCTGGCCATAACCAATTCCCTCATTGTATGCGGTCAGGACCGGCTCGGCGCAACCGCGCGATCACAATCGCCGAAATCGGCGCGTCTGGCCCGCCTCCCAGCGCAACCGCCAGGGCGGCCGACCCGAACCAAATTCGTGCCTCGGTTGAGATCCACCCTCGGCCGTCGCGGGCGACCCCTCAGCCATCTCGGTCATTTCCCAGGATCCAGCCGGGAGCCACAGGGCGAACTCGTTGTTTCCGGCGGTGCGGGCGGTCAGCCGAACCGCCTTCGGTTCCAGATCGATCGCGAAGACATGGGCCTGGGCGTGCACGCCGTCGATCGTCGCCGATGGCCAGGCCGCCGGGAGTTGGGGCGCCAGTTCCAGTCCGCCCGGCCGCGGCTTCGCCCCGAAAAACCCGTAGAGCATGACCTGCGGAACCAACACGCTTTCCATGAACTCGTGGTCGAATCCGAGCCCGCCCGGAGGCCCGCCGCCCTGCAAAGTGCCGCGACCGGGCTTGGCGTAATACGCTCGATACCCGCCCTCCGCCTGCACCTCGCCAAACCACGCCAGCACCTCACGCAGCCGGCGCCATGCGGCGTCAGGCCCCTGCGCCTTCAGCCGTGCCATCAGTTCGAAATACGTAAACCCAAGCACCGCGCCCCCATCCTGAACTTGGTTGCCCCAAGGGATGCTTTCAGGCGACGACCACGCCCAGACGTACGTTTCGGTGTTGCGCCGCGTCGTCGAGCGCGGGCCAAACCGCCAGTGAAAAATGTCAGCCGCCTGCGAGGTGTCGCCTTCCACCATCCGGCCGCCGTCCAGCCAGCTGAAGACTTGGGCCTCTTGCTCCGGTGTGGCCAGCCCATGGTGGATGGCCTCCGTGTTGAGAAAGGTAAACCCATAGTCGTGACGATCGCCTTCGACATCGATCCACCCGACGAAGCGACCGGCCGCGGGATTCCAAAAACGTTTGCGAAAGTCGTCTCGCACCGCATCGGCCAGCGCGTCTAATGCCTTCGCGTCGACATCGTCCCCGGCCAGCGCCACGCCCCAATCAGGCTGAGAAGCCACCTCCCGTTCGAGCGCGGCCAGCCGGCGCAGCGCCACATACAGCTGCATGGTGGCATAGGCGTCCTGCCCGCCAAACGGCAGCAGATCCCAATAGTTGTTGCCGACACCCACACCCGGCCGCAACTCTCGCTTTCCATCGACCACCGGCCCCAGCCCGCTCCGCCCGTCGTGCCCGACCCACGGCACACGGACGTGATGACCGGTCCGCACGTCGAACTCCTCCAGCGCGTACCGCAACGCCCGACGCATTTCCCCCACTCGTGCGCGCAGGAAGGCGACATCGGTAGTCCATTCGAAGTAATCAGTCGCCGCCTGAATAAACGCGCTGTTGGTCACCGGATGGCGCGTGTCGATCGCCGTGATGACCGACTTTACAACCACCCGCTCGCCGAGACTGGAGGGCACCCCGATCCTGAGTTGCGTCAGCATCCCGCGATACTCGGGGTGGCGGTGCAGCGGCACATTGGCGAACCCCATCCCGTCGTCGGCCTGCCCCGCCGGAAATGTCACCCGTCTCCCCGCAGGCCATTCCTCCTCGCCCTCGAGACGCCATTCGATCCACGCCTGTCCCTCCCGTGCTGAATTGCGCCCCCATTCCAGCCGAATGAATGGCGCCACCACCGTGTCGCAGGCGAATCGCGGTGTGGTGAGCTCCACCTCATCGGCACTCGCCTCCAACGTCAATCCCTTCGACGAATCGACCCCGCGCAGGACCGCCCCCTCAATTCCCCACCCGTCAGCTGAAGTCAGCGCCCTCTGCCGAAAGTTCTGCACCGCCCATTCATCGCCCTTCAATGAAAAATGCCACCCCTGCCCGGCACTCTGCTGCCATCCCGGAAACGGCCACCCCTCGCTGTGCGCCATCCCGCGATGCTGCTGCATCGAGACATACCCCTCGTCATCAATCGGCCGTCGCATCAGGACATCACGATAAAACGCCCGCGCCTCGCCCGCCGAATTCTCCCCGCCCGTCGCCGCCCACACCGTCGACATCGGCAGCCACGTGTCCCACAACGCACACCGCGCCCGCGCTCCGGGCAAATGCAGCCCCAGCATCTCGCCCAGTCGCGCCGCCTCCATGTCGTGGCCACCTATCGAAAACGTCGGATCTCCCGCCGCACCTGAGGCCAGAGAAGCCGCCAGCAACTCGACCCCGCTGATCATCCATTTCACTCGACAGCGAATCGCCATGCCCACGCCTACCACGATCCTCCCGGGCGCCAAGCCCGCAGGTTCGTTTACCGGTTTTACCCGATCCCCCAAGTCGCCCGCCAGGCTGCGGCGAGGGCATCTTGTCAGCGATCGTCTTCCCCGGCAAATACCACCATGAGCCCTGCCCACGAGCGACTCATTCTTGCCAGTCAGGCTGAACCTGATACCCTTGCGCGACACAACAGATCCCGGTATGTCCCACCACAGCCACCCCTCTCGTTGGCGCGTTTTCGCGCTTGTTTTTCCCATATTTCTCCTGGCCGGGCTGTGGTGCTGGATGATGGCGGCGCGTCCTTCAAGCGGATCTGCGGCTCAAATCACGCCCCCCTCGACCGGCCCACTCCCACCCCGACTCAATCCGGTGACCATCGCGGCACCCGTGGAAACGGGAAATCCGGAAGCCCGGCGAATGACCCGCCAGATCCAAGATTCGCTGGCGGCCCTCAATGAGCCGCCTCCGTCCTCGGGACCCGGAAATGACTCTCCAGGGCCGGAACCGCTCCCACCCCCGCCCCCCGCGGCCCTCATCCCGAAACAGGCGCCCTT
>JBJXFS010000329.1:0-28431 GCA_046155625.1 Verrucomicrobiales bacterium
TGTTGTGGGCCTTGGGCCAATCAGCGCCTTTACCTTCTGAGTCCGCGTTGCCATGCCAAGGCCCCTTCGCTCCACGGGCGTTACCCCGCTTCGTCACTACTATGGGCCTCTCCGACTCCCCAGCTACCAGTGAACGCCTTATGGTTTTCGGCGATCGCCTCGTCCTGCTCCTCACGGAACTGGTGCCCGGGGTTTGACTCGCTTCGCTCGCCCTTCGGGCTGCCTCCGGCAGTCTATCTCCGCCTCGCTCCGGTTCCCAGCCTGCCCAACCCCACCTTCCCTGCGCCCTGCCCCCTTTCACCCCGGAGAGTCCGGTCGTTGCTCGTGAGTATCCCTTCACGACGAGTTTCAGGCTTCAGCTTATTCGGCAGTCTGGCCACTCCCACTTTGTGGAACGAGGCCGTTTCGGGTTCGCTTGCGCTGCGGTTCGCAGGTTCGTTGCGCGGGGCTTCGCCGCCACAATCACCTGTGGTTCCGGCGCCCGCGTCCCTACACGCTGGATATTCAGTTGGCGTGATGAACACTTCTTAGTTCATTGGTTTGGGTTGGCGGTGCTGGCGCACCGAAACACACGAAAAATCAAGGCGCTGCCCAATTATCAGCGTCCGCCTGATGGATGAGGAGGTCGCTTGTCCTAATCCACTGAATTCTCGTGGGTTTCGTGACTTTCGTGGTTCCAATGTCCCTTTTTGGGATTATCGTCTGATTCGTGCTTTTCGTGGCTCATCCGTCCCTTTTCGGAGTGCGCGTCGATGCTTCCCTCCACCGTCGGGTCGCTCCGACACCGGTGGCTACGGAGCGGGCTCCGCCCGCGCCGGACGAGCTGACAGGCGGCGATTTGGGCCAGTGCGGCGACGCCCGGCTCCGGAAACGCGGTCGACGTCATGGACGCCCGTCATGGTGAAGGAGTCGAAGGAACCCCGCCGCCGCTCATCCCGCTTTGCTCAAAAACTCCGGATTTCTGGCGCGGCTCAGGGCGGTGTCGTAGCTGATGAGGGTGCGGCGGTAGAGGTCAAGGAGGCAGCCATCCATGGTGACCATGCCGTCTTTGGCGGAGGTTTGGAGGCAATTGTCGACGGCGTAGAGTTTGTTTTCGCGGATGATATTGCGGACGGCGTGGGTTGCGGTGAGGACTTCGTAAGCGAGCATGCGGCGGCTGCGGTCGGCTGACGGGAGCAATTCCTGGACGACGATGCCTTGCAGTGAATTGGCGAGCTGCAGGATGACTTGTTTCTGGACGTTGTCCTGAAAGACTCCGGTAATGCGCTCGATGGCCTGGGTGACGCTCGGTGAGTGCAGCGTGCTGAGCACGAGGTGGCCGGTCTCGGCGGCGGTGAGTGCGGTGGCGATAGTCTCGGGCTCGCGCATTTCCCCGACCACGATCACGTCCGGATCCTGCCGCAGGACGTGGGTGAGAGCGCGGGTGAAGGAATGCGTGTCGGTCAGGACTTCCTGCTGCACGACGATGGCCTTTTGGTTCCGGTGCACGAATTCGATGGGATCTTCGATTGTGACGATCTTGCATCGGCGCTCACGATTGATGAGATCGACCATGTAGTTGAGGGTCGTGGTCTTGCCCGCCCCCGTGGGGCCGCAGACGAGGACCAGTCCGTTGGGCTTGCGGACCAGATCATCGATTTTTGCGGGCAGCCCGAGCTCTTCCCGGGTGTAGACGCGTTCGCCGCAGAACCTGAAGCTGAATTCCGGCCGGCCGTTGTGCCGGTAGATCGTGATGCGCAGCCGGCCGGCCACGACGTGCTCGCAGGAGACGCACAATTCCCATTCCCGCTCGAACTTCTCCCGTTGCAGAGGATTCAGCACGGCCTTGACCATCTCGGCCAGTTGGCCTGTCGTCAGCGTTTCCTCTCCGGTGAAAATGATTTCGCCGTTTACGCGGAGGGCCGCCGGAATTCCGGCGATGAGATGGAGATCCGAAGCGCGATGGTCCGCCGCCGTTTGAAGCAGCGACTCAAGAAGTGGATGATCGGTCATTGGGGGAAGAGACGCCGGAACCAGCCTCGCAGGCGCAGGGCGGGCGAATCAACTTGGAAATCAATCCGGGCGGCTTTGGCCGCGACGGAGTGCGGGCTCAGGAGCAGCGCCTGATGAATAGAATCGTGCGCGGCGGAGACCAATCCAAGCTGCCACTGACAAAGGGCGCATTGAAGCCAGAGCACTGCCCGCGCGGCGTCCAGAGCCAGGGCTTCCTGAACGGACTTCAGGGCCAGAACAAACTGCTCATAGTGAAATTGAACCCGGGCGATAAGCAGCCGCATAAACCAATTCCGCGGTTCCTTGCCGACAGCCTGGTCCAGACAGTACTGCGCGCGCGTCTCCTGCCGGGCCAGCAGGACGTCGGCGCGGGCGATCCAGAGGTATGCCGTGTCGCCCCGCTCCTCGAATGACGCGTCGGAGAAGGCAAGAGCCCCATCGAGGTCGCCGCACCGGGCAAGGGCCACCGCCTTGGCGGCCAGCAGTTCGGGTTCCCGCGGGAACTTCTCCAGCGCCTTGTCCGCCCACAGCTTCGCCTCGCGGTATTCCTCGAGCTCAATGAGCATCCGTACTTGTCCCGTCCACGCCACCGGGTTGGACGGATTATGTTCCAGAACCCGGGCAAACGCGCGCAAGGCCCGCTCAAACTCGCCCTCCTCGAACGCCGATTGCGCTTCTTGCAGATGAAAAACCTCACCCCGCGGCTCGTTCGATGGGCGGCCCCATAACTCGCCGTCGTCTTCGGAATTGAATTCGAGATTCGAGAATCGGCTCATGGTAGTGTCATCGATCAGGTCCCGGGCTGGTCCAACCGTCCAGCTTGATCAAGCGCGACCTCTCCGCGCGTCCCCAAGGCCAGCGCTCGTAGGCCCGGCCAATGACATTTTGTTCGCGGACCGACGCCAGCGGCCTCAGTTGCTCGGTCAAATCCCCACCCCCACCGAGACGCGCGCCCACCGGCCAGAGGTAGATCATTCCAGGCGGCACCGTCACGACCCCCTGCTCCGGCATGGTGTGCGAGAGTCGACGATAAGCGACATCCTCGACCTGGAAGGCATCTTGGTGAAAACGAATGGTCTCGCCCGCGAATGCCAGCACCCTCTCAAATCCCAACTGCTTGACAGTCACATGATAAACGATCCAGTCGCCCCTCCGAAGACTGGAAGCCGCGACGGTCGGATTGATGAGGACCGTTGTGCCCCTGACTGTGACCGGTCGCACCACCATCCAAGCCAGACTCGGCGCCACCAACACATACAGAAGCAACACGACCCATGACGCCCGGCGAAACGCCCGCCACCGGCGGCTGGAGGAAGGAAGTTCTGAGTACCCCTCAATCCACATGCTGGTCGCCGACACCGAATGGACGGCGGCGGCGGCCAGCCAGGCGCAGGTTCCCCAGGGTGTCCCGACCGCCGCCACGGCCACCGCCAGTAACCCAAGCCAGACACCCCTTATGACACATCCGGTAAGGCGGCGACCGCGGGCGATTTCATGCGTGCCGGGAACAAGCATCCAGAGCGGAAGCCGTCGAGTGCGCAGCCAGGGCGGCAGCTGTCGACTCGCATTGTGGGCGCCTTCCACGGCCAGGCGAACGAGCAGCGTGTTTCGGCGCCACCGATACCAGAGCCGCCGCCATCCGCCCAAGCCTCCCGCACGAGGCGGGTAGTATGGGGAGGCTGAAGTTCTCACTCCCATGGCGGTCGGCATCGATGGCGAGACAGGGTGGCATTCATGGCATGGGGAGACTTGGTTCGGTGCGGGCTCAGTGATGCTGATCCAGCCGCACTTCTTCCTCCGGCTCGTAGAACTCGCTGGTTTCCCGAAGCGATTCGAGATGGCCCACAACTTTTTCCATCACCTCCGCCGCCCCCAGGCAGCCGGCCTTTCCCTTGAAGCCCTGAATCTGAACTTCCACGCGGCCGTCCGCTCCGATGGTGATCTCGAATTCGCGTTGTGGCATGGCTATTTCCCCCATTGGCGGACCGTCAGACGGATGGCGTGGTCCGCGTCCACCGACTCGTCCACGACGATAAAATCCCGCGCCTGGACTTCGGCCAGGATTTGTTGATGCACGTAATCACGAACGACTCGCCGGCTCATTTCCTCTCCCAATGCTCGCAGTTCATCATGGCTGCGACCGGTACCGGAAACCGTCAGCGACGCCTTGCCCCGTTCGTCGCGGCGGAAGGTGATGGTCACTCCGTCACGCGTGACCGACAGTTTCTCATCCCGGCCCAGTTGCCCGCTGACGATTTCGCTGCGTGGCACCTCGAGTTGCAGGGACTCATTCACGGCCGCGTTCGCCAGCGCCCGGTCCCGGCGACCCGCTGCGACACTGGTCGAGACCGCGTAACCCAACGAGGCCGCCGCGCTCACCACGGCGGTGGCGAAGGTCGGCCAGGCGGCCACGACGACCGGGGTCAGAATAAGGCAGGCGCCCATGATCGGAGAAAGCAGGAGTTCAAACATTTGACCAGGCAGGGCCGTGCTCGTCACGCGGCTGATTAAAATTCCATTCGTCGCCCCGGCTGCTCACCGGCTCCCGACCGGGCGGCGCTGGCATCGCGAGCGCGGCCGCTGGCCCACGAGCGGAGACGGTTGATCTGTTCGTCCATGGTTCGGGCCAGCGGCACGGTTTGTTGGATGGCCGTCAGGACGTCGTCCGTGGTCACCTCCCGGCCGGCGTAAAACGCGTCATACATCGCGCTGATCACCGCTTCCTCGATCTCGGCCCCGCTGAAGTCGCCGCTGGCACCCGCTAGGGCTGCCAGATCGAAAACTTCCGGCTGGCGATTCCGACGCGCGAGGTGAATGGCGAATACTTGCGCGCGCTCGTCCGAGGATGGCAGGTCGACAAAGAAGATTTCATCGAGCCTTCCCTTCCGCATCAATTCGGGAGGCAGATGCGAAATGTCATTGGCGGTCGCGACCACAAAAACCGGAGCAGTCTTTTCCGATAGCCAGGTCAGAAACGTGCCAAAGACGCGGGCCGTCGTGCCGCCGTCGGTGGAACCGGACGATTGAGAGCCGGCGAACGCCTTGTCGATCTCGTCGACCCACAGAATGGCGGGTGCCACCGACTCCGCCACCGCCACGGCCCGGCGGACGTTTTCCTCGGAAGATCCCACCAGGCTGTTGAACATCCGACCCATGTCGAATCGCAGCAGCGGCAATTGCCACAAGCTGGAAACCGCTTTCGCGCACAAGCTCTTGCCGCACCCCTGCACGCCCAGCATGAGAATGCCCTTGGGCGGTGGCAGACCGTAATCGCGTGCCTCCCTGGAAAAGGCGATGGTTCGCTTCTCCAGCCAGTCTTTTAACGCAGACAATCCGCCGACGCTGTCAAAGTTCTCGGTGGTCGCGTAGTAATCGAGCAGCCCGCTCTTTCGGATGATCTGCTGCTTTTCCGCGAACACGGCCTGCACGTCATCCGCGTCCAGCCCGTCCCCCGTGACGATGATCTTGGCAAAGACGTTTTCGGCCTCGCTGAGCGTCAACCCGAGCGCCGCCTGCAACAATCGTTCCCTCCCGGCCTCGTCCAAGTCGATGCGCACGTGACGAATCTTCTGCACATCGGCGAGAATTGTTTCCAGCAGCGCGGCCAGTTCGTCGCGGCCGGGCGGAGGGAAATTCAGCAGCGTGATCTCCTTCTCCAGTTCGATCGGAATTTCCATGACCGGTGACACCAAAATGATCGTCTTGTAGCTGGTCTTGAGCTGGATCGCGATGTCCTTGAGCTTCCGGATGACCGCGAAATTGTTCTTGGTCAGAAAGGGATGAAAATCCTTGAAAAGGAAAATCGAAGGCTCGACTTGCTCGATCACCTGGTCCAGAGCCAGCAAGGGATCCTTGGTGGCTCCACCGCGATGTTTCTGGGATTGAATGGAAGTTCCCGCCGGCACAATGCCCGTGCTATACGCCCACTCGTACGCCTTCTTGTCCCGCTTTTGGGCCACTTCGACGACCATTCTTTGCACGCGCAATTCCTCGCTCGTGACGACGTAGATGATCGGGTATCGCGCCCGGATGAGCGTCTCCAGTTCCTCGGCGAAATTCATGGCTTAGGGGCGTCGGCCGGCTCGAGAGCTGGCGAGTGGACGGTGTCTCCGGCGCGAAACGCCAGATCCTCATTCCGCGGATGGAGGGCCAGCAGCATGGCGGCGAGTCTGGGCGTGACGTTGCGAACCAGCAGACGGCCGTCGGCAAGAATCAGAATTGAGCTTTCTTCCGTCGTTTCGTTCGTCATGCGACGAGGTTGAGGTGATGGGCCGCGGCGATCGCCGCCGCGGCTTCCTGCTCGGCGACCGTCAGTGGATGAGCCATTTCCGGTCGGGCCGCCGCCTTCCAGGACGGCCAGTAACCGAAGCGCAAACTGATACGCACCCCGGGCAGATGGCGGGCGAGCCACGTCGCAATCGGTCGCCAGCAGCAATCGACATGGCCGGGCATCACCAGATGGCGCACGATCAAATCGGCCCGCCGGGCCGCCCAGAAGAGCGTCTCTTCCACCGCGGCACGATAGCCTCGAGTCCGCGAGAGGGTCCGCGCGCACCCGTCACCGCCAAACTTGAAATCCACCAACCAGACGTCGATCAATCCGTCCAGCAGGCGGCGCGTCCGCGCCGTGCAAAGTCCGTTGGTTTTCAGTATAATACGCGTGTTTTCGGGCAGCCGAGCGACCAATTCAATCAGCCACGGCAGATGCACTGTCGGTTCGCCGCCGAGGATTTGGATGGTTTTGGCGGCGCCTGACTCAATCGCCCGCACGGCCCGACCGGCCAGCGCCCCGGTGTCCATCACCGAGCCCCGATCCGCATGCCAGCTTTCATCCCCAGTCACACAAAACGCACATCGAATGGAGCAACCGGCGAGGGCGATCGCGAAGCATGGAATGAGATCCAACTCGTCGCCGACTTCCGTCTGCGCCGAAAAAACCCGTGGATGCGCGCCCGCACCGCATTTTCCCGCCGGCCCAAAACGCCGGTCAACCGCGCATCGGTGAAGGCAGAAGGTGCAATGCGACAGCGACGCCCGTGCCGCGCCCAGCCTGGCTTCGGCCAAGGCCCGGCGGCCACCCTGGCGCCTTACGGTTGGACTCGCTGCGGTCATGCGGTTCATCTAATCCATCGTTTCCACCAGGGCCGGGGACCGCCAGGCGTACCCAACTCGCGGAACACCCGATCGCGCAGGCCGGGAGGCACCACAATCCCGGCCGCATCGTGCCGGATGGCCCTTTCCACGGACTCAAACTCGAGAATCGCCTCAGTCGAGGGCGACGTCCCCTCCGCCAGCTGAGCGGTCTCTTCGTTCTTGGTCTCGGCTGTGACTTGGTGTTTCATGGAACTATGATGTGTGCTTGAACGCCACCGCAAACGCCCGGCGCGCGCGATAGAGCTTGCCACGCACGGCGTCGGCCGACTGGCGCGTCAGCTCGGCAATCTGCGCATAACTCAACTCCTCGTCCGCTACGAGCAGCAGTAGCAGCCGGTACTCCTCAGGCAGAGCGTCCAGCGCCCGCTGAATTTGTCGCCCCAGGTCCTTCGATTCCGCCCAGTGCAGCGGCGATGGCTGCTCGTCCGCCAAGTCGTCCGGCACACCGCCATCCCCCGCGTATCGGATATTCCGCCGATGCCACGACTGCCGGAAATTTTGACAGTGATTGATCGTGATCCGGTACAGCCACGTACGCACCCCGGCCTCACCCCGAAAATCCGAAAACCCCCGAAACGCTCGCACAAAAATATCCTGCGCCGCATCCTCGGCCTGCGTCGCGTCACCCAGCAATCGCAACGCCAAATAATACACCGCCCGCGCATGCGCCTCGTACAACCCCGCGAAATCCAGCCGCTCCGGTGTCCCGGACGCGGGAAGCATAGGGACTGATGTGATCGCGGACACACCCTATCTGACAAACCAACCACCCTTCCGTCACGCCGATCCGAGGATCCCATGAAAATAATGCGATCGGCCAAGATTCAACAACCTGACCAGACGACAATTGTCTGTGTACGCTGCATGCATTTGATAGACCGACCAAAGTACCACGCAAATAAAGTGCCAGGCACTCTGTCGACGCTGCATGTCCATGTGTACCATCCATAAAGTGCCAGGCAGTTTATGAAAACGCTTGGCTTGAGCCAACAACATGTACGCTACATGCATGGTGACTGAGACAATTTCGATTGATTTGGCGGCGTGTCATCGACTCGCCCACGTTCCGCAGTAGGGGAGCTGGTTTTTGGCCACCTCATCTGGCGGGGCCCGCGGGCGGACCCGGGTTTTCTGCACTACAATTTCGATGCTCCGCAGGTTGGAGCGAATAAAGTGCCGGGCAGTTTTTCGACTCTGCATGTTTATGCCGGCCGCGCATGAAGCCCTCTTAAAGTGCCAGGCCATTTAAGAAGGCACTTGACGTGAACCGACAATGTGTACGCTACATGCATGGCTACCAAGACAATTTCGATTGATTTGGCGGCGTACCATCGGTTAACGGGGGCGCGACTGACGGCGAAAGAATCGTTTTCGCAGGTGATTCGGCGAGCCGAGTGGCCGAGGAAGAAGACATGTGGAGGGCTGTTGGCGGCGTTACCGGGGCTGCCGTTGGTGGACGAATCTATTTTACGCGAGTTGGACGAAGCCCAAACCGCGGATGGTCCTCCCGATGATTCGCGGGCATGAACGAGATGTTTTTCGACACGTGCTTCTTGATTGACTTGGGGCGCGAGAGGCGGGCCGGGCCGGGACGAGCTCACGCGTTTTTGGAGGTTCATGCCGGGGCGCGCCCGTGGATCAGTTGGGTGGTGGCCGGGGAGTTTGCCGAAGGCTTTGACGACATCCATCATCCGGCCTGTGCCGGCCTGCTGGCAAATTTTGATGTGGTCGCGATGGACGAATCAACGGCCCATCACTACGCTCAGGTCACTCGACACCTGCGTCGGCACAATCAACTCATCAGCACCAACGACCTCTGGATCGCCTCAACTTGCTTGGCGCACGGACTGCCGTTGGTCAGTGGAAATGGATCACATTTCGGGAGGGTGCCGGGATTGACCGTGATCAGCTACTGAGGAGGATCCGGAATCCTGTGCCCAGGAGTGGCGGGTGAATGGAGCTCGAACAACGGGCTTTGGCCATCATGTGGCGAAAGCATGAGGATCTGGTGCGGCATGCCTGCTTGAGCGGGTGGGAAGGCTGTGCGGTGGCGCCCGGCCTCGGTGTCGGGGGTTAAGGGAGGAATGGGCATGGCCAGCGGGGGGGTCGCCTTCAGGATGGATCACTTTGTTCCCACGGCTGGAAACGAAGTCTCTTGGCACCGGGAACGAAATCTCGAATTCCGACCTGACGGATATTTTGTCTCCCCACAGACTGGCCGCCCCCAGCCACCCGGGAATCCTGATGATGGCCTTCCCCAGCGGAATCGGACCCCCGTGGTAACCCCATCCATCCACCCTGCCCCTTCCCAGGGAGCCAACTACTCATTGCTGCGCCGGCCCTCCATTGTCCATGCCGGCGAGGCCTGGTCCGTAGGATCTGCGGGCCACGGGGCTCGTCGGTTTTGGCAACCCATTGATTCCGGCCGCGGCGCACCCCCCAATGCCAATACCTGCTTCGGCAATGGCTCCCTCCCCGAGAACGGCCTGGCCGTCCAGAACGCCTCGAAGTATGGCGTCCTGCGCATCCGCTCTTTCGGACCGCTTTCCCACTGAACCCACGCTGACCATCACTGGTAACGGCCCCTTCGTCACCCTGTCATAGCCAGGCACCGACTTCGCTCTGGAACAATCTCCGGCTCTGGCAATGTAGAGGCCTTCCGCCCTGCCCATCACCGGCACCGGCGGCATCAACTTCGTCCACATCCTGCCCGGAACCACACCGCTTTACTTCGGCCTCTTCAACAAGTCGTCGAGCGGAGGGAGGCGGCTGGGGTTGACGCCCCTGGCGATGCGTTCATCGTCTGCCGGAATGTCAGACGATGCCGTGGCCGCGCTGAAGCGGCAGATCAAGGAAGCGATGGTGGAGGAGCTGATGCTCCAGCAGCCGCCGGAGGAGATTGGCGACGACGTGGCGTTGTTCGCCCCGACCGGGCTTGGGCTGGATTCGGTTGATGCGCTGCAGTTGGTGGTGGCGCTGGAGAAGCGTTTTGGCCTGAAAATCTCCGACGCGGAGGCGGCGAAAGGTATCCTCCGCGATGTCAACAGCATGGCCGCGGCTGTGCAAGCTCACAAAATCGGGTCGGACACCGTCGGAATGCGGTAGTCATTGGTTCTTCGTTGTTCGTTGTTCGTTGTTCGTTGTTCGTTGTTCGTTGATGGTTATTGGTTTTATTTAGGACGTCATGGTCCACATTGGTGCTGCCGGGTCGACGGACTGCGAGCGTTTGGTCGGTGGGTGAACCGTAAAGTGTGACAGATTGGTCGAAATCGGGTAAACTGACGGGATGACGCGACACCCCCTCGCCCATGCCTACCCTTGTTTTGCCCGATGGTCCCGCCCGCTCGCGTTGGCGGCCAGCCTGATCGCCACTGGCCTCGCTTGGTCCGAGCAGGTGGTTTTCAGCGAGGTGATGTATCGACCGCTTGCGGGCAAGCCTGAGTTCTTGGAACTCTGGAACATCACGAACACTCCGCTGGACATCGCGAAATGGCGGTTCACGCGGGGTGTGGACTACACATTTCCCGATTTCTCTGAAGCCGCCACGCAGGCGCACATTCTGAAGCCCCAGGAGAGGGTGGTGGTGAGCGCGGTGGGCGAGGCCGAGACGCGGGCCTCCTACCCGAGCATCCCGGCCACCGTGCGGGTTTTTGGTCCGTGGACCGGCTCCTTGGCCAATGAGGGCGAGACTATTCTGTTGAACGACAAGAATGGCGTGATCGTTTGCACACTCGACTACCGTCCTGGCGGCAACTGGCCGAAAGCGGCCGACGGAACCGGCCACTCGCTCGTCCTGCGCAACGAAAACAACGAGATCGATTCGTTTCGCAATTGGCGGGCGAGCCGGTACGCGGGCGGCACTCCTGGGTATTCCGAGTTTGGAGCGGTCGCTCCGTTTCCCGGCGGCAGCCCGGAGGTGGGAGTAGGCTCAGCGGCGGTGATGTTCGATTACGGCACGACTTGGAAGTGGCACATTCCCCCCAGTGATCCCGGCCCGTCCTGGCGGGGGCTGACCTTTGACGACAGCGGGTGGGAATCCGGGCCTGGTCTTCTGGGGTTCGAGGATGCCGGAGTGCCGGCGCCCGGCATGCAGACGGTGGTGGGTGAGCGGAACCGGAGCATGGTCTATCTGTTCCGGAAGTCGTTCACCTTTGCCGGCAGCCCGGTCGGCGCCACGGTGGCCATCGACCAGATCATCGATGACGGGGTGGTGTATTACTTGAATGGCAGGATGCTCGGGGCCTCGGGCCACAGTCCTGGCGCGTGGGATTCCGGGGCGAGCCGGACAGTGAGTGACGCCACGGAGGAGGCGAATGCCGTCACCGGACCCGCCAGCGGATTGGTCACCGGCGACAACGTGCTGGCCGCCGAAGTGCACCAGACCAACGCGGGCAGCAGTGACATGGTGTTTGGGGCGCGCTTAAAAATCGGAACCCAACCGGGACTGGTCATCAATGAAGTGCGCCCGGGCGTGGCCGGCGAAGGATTTGTCGAGATCTTCAATACCAACGCGGCCCCGGTGTCACTCCGGGATCACTACCTCAGTGATGCACCGGCCAATCTGACCAAACATCGGATCGTTGCCGACGTCATCGTCCCGGCCAACGGATTTGCCACAGTCGGGTTTGCCGAATCAGGGTTCGCGGTGGCGCCCACAACGGTCGTATACCTGACCGCTCCCGACGGCACGACCGCCATCAACGCCATCAGCGCCGCCATCCCCACGGACGGACGGTCGCTGGGCCGCAATCCCGCCGGCGGCACCAGCTGGTTTCTCTTTGCGCTACCCACTCCGGGCACGGCCAATGGATCGACCTCAGCCGCCACCTTCGCGCTCCGCCTAAGCGAGGCGCACTTCGACGAATCCGGCGGGATCGATTGGGTGGAACTGGAAAACACCGAGGCCACGGCCGCCAGCACGGACGGGTTGTTCCTCGCCACCCAGCGGGACTTTTCCGACAAGATCCCGCTCAGTGGGCCGGTGCCTGGCAAGGGTTATGCCAGTTGGAATTGCGCCTTCCCGGCCGACCCGGATGGGACTCCCACGCTGTGGCTGATCGATGCGGGCCACCACGTGCTTGGTACGGCCGAGTTGCGCCGCGTGCCCGGTCGCGATTCGCTGCAGGCAGTCTGGCCGCCCGCCGTGCCGGTGAAGCCGAGCTGGGAGAGCGTGCCCGAGCGCCCGTGGTGGAACGCCACCCCCACGCCCACGCGTGGTGAGGAGAACGAACCCGGCCTCCAGACGGCCATCGTCATCAATGAAATCATGCCCGACCCGCCGTCCGACCACCGAAACGGCGAGTTCATCGAGCTCCACAACCAGTCCACCGCACCCGTCAGCCTGGCCGGCTGGAAACTGCGGGGCGGCGTCGAGTTTGACTTCGCCGCCACCGCCACCATCCCTGCCGGTGGCCACGTGCTGGTCGGTGGCGACCCGGCCTTTCTCCAAGCCGCCCACCCCGGGGCCACCGTCTTCGGGCCTTTGAGCGGCAGTTTGGGTAATCGCGGCGACCTGCTCCGCCTGCTCGACGCCTTCGGCAATCTGGCCGATGAAGTCGATTACACCGTTGGAGGCGACTGGCCGACGCTGGCCACCGCGCAAGGCAGTTCGATCGAACTCCTCCACCCCGCCATGGACAACAGCCGACCGTCGGCTTGGCGGGGCAGCGACGAATCCACCAAGAGCAACTGGGAAACATACACCATTACCGGCCCGTGGTCCCAGCTCAGCACGATCGGCAGCGCCGCGGATTATAAAGAGCTGCATCTTCATCTGGTGGGCGACAGCCACATCGCCCTGCGCAACATGCACTTCTCCGTCAGCACCACGCCGGGCACGAATTTGCTCCCCGGATCCGGCGCCGTCGTTTCCACCAATGGGTCCGGCGCCGCCGGTTGGCTTTGCCAGGGGACCCATGGCCAGAGTTACGCGGAAAACGGAGAACTGCATCTGGTCGCCGACGGCCACGGCGATAACCGCCCGAACCGCGCGGAAATCGACGTGACTGGATTGACCCAAGGGCGCACCTACACCTTGCGTTTCGAGGCCCGTTGGATTTCGGGAAAGAACCGACTGATCGTGCAAACGTGGGATCACAGTTTCGGCGCCTCCTTGCTCATCCCGATCCCAAACAACCTGGGAACGGCCGGCGCCCCCAATTCCCGCGCGGTCACCGCACCGCTCCCGCAAGTCGACTCGCTGCTCCACAGTCCGGCCGTGCCGAAACCGACGGACCCGGTCCGGGTCACCGCGCGCATCGCCAGTCACACGCCGCTGGCGGCGGTCGAAGTGGTGCACCGGGCCGACGACATCACCACCCCCGGATCGTGGCTCACCTCGCCCATGTCCGATGACGGCACCGGCGGAGATGCCACCGCTGGGGACGGTCTGTACACGGCGCTCATCACCAATCATCAGGCCGATAACCCCATCGTTCAGTTTTATGTTCGCGCCACGGACGAGGACGGCGGGATCACGGTGGCCCCGCGAGGTGGTGCCTCGCTCCCGGCTCTGTGGATTTTCGATGGCCGCACACTGGACGGCCGCCTGCGTCGCCAGCGGTTCGTGGTTTCGGAGTACGACCGCGACATCTTCAATACCGGGGGCGACGCCCCGTCGGCGAAATTCGGCTACCGGTACCCGCGCCTCTCGAACCACTACGTCAACGCCACTTTCATCCACAACGAGACTGACGTCTATTACAACGCGGAAATCCGCAAGAGCGGGAGCCCGTGGACCCGGACTAGCGGCTCCGATCTGGGCCGCGGCAAATGGAAGGTGCCGCGCGACCGGTTTTTCCGTGGCCGCGAAAAGAGCACGTTCGACAACGATGCCGGAGGTGGAAGCCGCCACCACAACCGCATCACCAGGTACTGGCTGTACGTGCTCGGGCACCCGGTCAATGAAAATGAATTCGTGTACCACGTGGTCAACAGCGGTGGCCCGGACCTCCGCGAAGACACCGAGCCGGTGGACGGCGAACTGGTCGCGCGCGCCTATCCCGAGGGAGGTCAAGGGCAGCTATTTCGCAGCGATGACGAATGGTGGTTCGCCGACGACTGGAATCGCAACCAGCGCAACGCCGACTGGAGTTACAAGGGAACCGCCTCGCCGCTCCGCTATCACAGCGAGTGGATGTCCCGGTCGCGCGAGGCCGAATATGACTACGGCCCGCTCATCGAGTTCTTCCGCAACGTGACGAACAACCCGTCGTACCCCGCCGCCACCTACCGCGAAGTGGTCACGCGCCTGCTCGAGCCGGATTTGGTGCCCATGATGGCCGCCGTCCGCGGGTATATTCAAGACTGGGATTCGCTCACGCTGGATCGCGGAAAAAACGGGTATTTTTACCGGCGGCCGACCGACGGGAAGTTCCACTTTTTGCACTGGGACAGCGATCTGGCCTTCGGCAATGCCGGCGGCTCGGTGATTGGCGGGCTGGCCGGATGGAGCAACTACATCAGCCAGCCGTGGGCGCGGCGGACGCTCAACTATTACCTGAATGAAATGCTCCGGCTGACGACTGGTGACCGCGCCTCGCGCACGCTGGCGTGGATGGCCGCGGAAGAGGCCGCTTCCTCCGCGTGGTCAGTGGACAGCGGCACCTACCGAAACTGGTTCAGCAACCGCGCGGCGCGGATTCGTCAGGAAATCAACGCGACCGGCGGCACCGGCGGCGTGGCCAATGCGGACACCGCACCCTTTGCGGTGACCACACCCTCCGGATCGACCGCCGCCGGCACGGTCACCCTGGCCGGCACGGCACCCGCATCGGCCTACACCATCGTCGTCGACGGCCAGCCGGGTGCCGTGCTGACCTGGTCGAACCAGCGGAACTGGAGCCTGAGCGGTCTGGTGCTGCGCGAGGGAGCGAATGCCTTCACCCTGCGCATGGTGGATGCCGCAGGCAGCACGCTGGGCACGCCGCTCGAGTATTCGTACACCAAGACCGGCAATGCCGCGCCGGTCATGCGGCTGACCGGCGACCCGGCGTCACTGAACGTGGCGCTCGGTCAGTCGTTGACACTCGATGCCAGCGGGAGTTTCGATCCCGAAGGAGGAGCGCTTGAATTCGATTGGTCTCACCTGCCGACGGCCGGCGTCACCGTGTCCGCGCCATCGACGGCCAAGCGAAGTGCGTTCTTCAGCGTGCCCGGGATTTACACCTTCACGGTCATGGGAAAAGATCCGGCCATCCAAACCGCCTCGCTGGCGCGCGAACTCATGGTGTTCAACACGGCTGACTTCGACTCGTTCGGCACGCCGCTGCTCTCGTCCCCGTGGTCGCTCCAGGCGCTTGAGGTGCGCGACAACCACTCGCCCTCCGCGTGGTACTCGCTCGAAGCCGTGCCCGGTCAACTCGTCATCCATCTGACCGACTCGGCCGCCCTTCCACTTTCGCACAGCGCCCCCACCTTCCCCGCCCTGTGGCGTCCGCTGCCGGCGGCCACCGACACGGCGATAGCCACCAAATTCGCCTACGACAGCAAACGAACGGGGGCATCCTTTGTGGGATTGGTCGTCGATGCGCTCGAAAATGGCCAAGCGACGCGCTATGCTTTCGGCGTCGAGGGTGGGCTGAATTGGCGGGTCAAGAAATCAACCGGTGGCGCCTTCGCCACCGTCGGCACGGCGGTGCCGTTCACCGGGCTCGAGGCCACGCTGCGCGTCCGGCGCACGGGGGCGAGTTTGAATTTCGAGCGTCGCGTGGACGGCGTCTGGTCCGTGGTGGTTACGCAGTCGCTGCTGGCGGGCAGCACGCTGGAGCGCGGTGGATTATTCGCTTCCACGAGCACAGCGGAGACTGTGCGCTTCGCTTTCGATCACGCGCTGGTCATCGACGCCACCAACAGCAACAGTCTGCTCAACAACCTTCGCCTCACGGAAATCATGTACGCCCCCAAGGCGCCCGATACCGCGGAGTGGATCGAACTGCAAAACGTCGGAGCCGGTCCCATTTCCCTACAAGGCGTCCGTTTTGTCCAGGGATCGCCCTTCGATGCCCTTGAACTGCCCGACGCGACGGTGGCCGCGGGCGAACGTGTCGTCCTCACCGGCGACCTCACCGCCTTTCGCGCCCGCTACGGCGACGGGCCTCGCGTCATCGCCACTTGGCCCGGCGGAGCGCTCAACAATGCCGGCGAAGACATCGAGATGCTGGACGCCGATGGCAATGTGATCCACTCGTTCGCCTACGACGACGTCGACCCCTGGCCGGTCGCCGCCAAGGGGGGCGGCCCGAGCCTCGAGGTCATCGACACCGACGGCGATTACGCCGACGGTCGGAACTGGCGCGCCAGTGCGGCACCCGGCGGCAGCCCGGGCACCGATGGCACGGTCATCCCCGACGCGGACACCGATGGCGACGGATTCTCCGACGCGGCGGAACTTCGGTTCGGCACGAACCCGGCGGACCGGTTCTCCACGCCGGCCATCACCATCGCGGGAGCGAACCAGTACGACTTTCCCAGCGTGGCTGGCAATCAGTATGCCCTCCAGGCCAGCTTCAATTTGGAGGAAGATTCCTGGGAAACCATCGCCACCGTCATCGCCACCGGACCCGTCACCACCTTGAGTGACCCGACAGACGCTTATCCGCCCGTACGCTTCTACCGTGTCGAGGCACTTGAACCCTAGCCTGGGCTTGAGAGTCGGGGTGGGACGAGACCTCCTGGGCTCGTAGGCGGCGGGAGCGTGCCCGGGCAGTGCGTCATCGTCTGCTAGAAAGGCCCCGGATGCAGGGAAAGCGGCAACAGGGAAAAACCGAAGGGCAAACTCTGTCGCGGTGATCCTAGAAAGGACGATGGAACCACGAATTCCACGAATGGGCACGAATGATCAGGTAGTAATGAAAAACCATTCCCTCACCCGCCGGGTTGATGACGCTTTTTTAGCAACGCCTTGGGTATTCGTGATATTCGTGTGATTCGTGGTTCCCATTCCGGGGCTTAGGGTGATTCGGTGCGGCCATCACCCGAGAAGTGGAGGCCGTTCTTGAGTCAGATGCCTTCACCGCCTACGCGCCCTGGAGGTCGCGTCCCACCTCAATGCCCTCTTCGGTTCGCTGACGTGGGCGTCCTTTCCCGTCAAGGCGTCGACAGTTGCCGTGCGCTCGCTGTGGCAGTGGCCGCCAGGGCCTGAAGCTCCTCGGCGGTCCACTCGTGATAGTCGCTTCTCGCAAACCCGAGCACGCCGCGCAATTGGCCGTCGACGATCATCGGAACGGCGACGCTGGCTTGCACCGGTACCGCCTTGGCCCCGGGCCGGATGTCCCCGGTGGCATCCGTCTGCAGGTTGCAGGTTTGCACGGGCTCGCGGCGCTCGGCGGCCAGTCCCGCCATCCCTTTGCCCACGGGCACAACGGCGACAATGGCGGCCACTGGGGCGGGCAGCCCGGTCTGAGCAGCCAGCTTGAGGTGACCGTCGACCGCGTCGAGCACATGCAGCGTGCCGGTCGTGCAACTATGGGCGGCCAAGGCTTGTTGCAGGATTTGCTCAGGCGAAGGGATGGCCATGGACGTTGAGAGTAATAGGCTGGGCGATCGAGTGGCGGCGGACGCGCCTCAACCGACGAACTTCTTCACGACGACGGTGGCATTGTGGCCGCCGAAACCGAAGCTGTTGCTCATGGCGGCGTGAATGGTCGCCTCCCGGGCGACGTTTGGCACATAGTCGAGGTCGCAGTGGGGATCCGGATTATCGAGGTTGATGGTGGGCGGCGCCACGCCGTACTGCATGGCCAGAATGCTGGCGGCGAGCTCCACCCCGCCCGCGGCGCCGAGCAGATGCCCGGTCATCGATTTGGTCGAGGAAATGAGCAGGCCGTGCTTGGCGTAGTCGCCGAAGGCCAGTTTGATGGAATTGGTCTCGGAGATGTCGCCGAGCCCGGTCGATGTGGCATGGGCGTTGAGGTACCCGATGTCGGAGGGATTGAGGCGGGCGTGCCGCAGCGCGTTGGCTATGGCCGCCGCCGGGCCGGAGCCGTCGGGCGAAGGAGCGGACAAATGGTAGGCGTCGCCGGAGCACCCATATCCCGCCAGTTCACAGTAAATTCGAGCACCCCGCTTCTTGGCAAACTCAAGCTCCTCGAGCACGACCACGCCGGCGCCTTCCCCCATGACAAAGCCATCGCGATCCCGGTCGAACGGGCGGCTCGCCTTCTCGGGCGCGTCGTTGTGAGTCGACAGCGCTTTCATGTTGGCGAAGCCGGCCAGGCCCATCGGAAGGATGCTGGCTTCGGACCCGCCAGCGATCATCGCGTCGGCATCGCCAAACTTAATGATGCGCCAGGCCTCGCCGATGTTGTGATTGCTGGTCGCGCAGGCGGTGACGATGACCATGTTCGGCCCCTTGAATCCGAGGTCGATGGAAATCATGCCACTGCCGATATTGCTGATCATCATGGGAATGGTGAACGGGCTGACGCGCGCCACTCCTTTCTCCATCAGCGCCCGGTGCTGCTCTTCGAAGGTGCCCAACCCGCCGATGCCACTGCCCACCATGATGCCCACCCGCGTCGGATCGACCGCGTCCGCCTTCAGGCCGGCATCACCGACCGCCAATTTCGAGCCAGCCATCGCCAGTTGCGCATACCGGTCGGCGCGGCGGGCGTCCTTGAAATCGAGAAAATATTCCTTGGGATCGAAAGTCGTCTCGCCCGCGATCTGACAGGGATAGGACGACGGGTCCAGGCGCGTGATCCGCCGGATGCCACTGCGCCCGTTGACCAAATTGTCCCAAAAGGTGGCCGTGTCGTTCCCCAGGGGGGAGACGACTCCAATTCCGGTGATGACGACGCGGCGCTCGGGGATCATCCAGTTTCCTAGGCACAGGCTCCCCGCCTTGTCAAAATCTGAAGAACTGGCACCCACTAAAGACCGGTTGCAGCGGGCGCTCGAGGCTGGAGGTGGGACGAGACCTCCCGGGCTCGTGAGTGGCGCGAAGGCGGTAGTGAACCTCCTCCTATCCTTCTCAAGCGGCGCCCAAGGCGAGGAAAAGTAGACGCGGAAGCTGGGAGGTAATGGGCGAAATCCTTCGTACTCAATCATGCACCCACCACTCGAGAAGTGATGACCATTCCCAGATGGTACGCCTCCACCGCCTACGCGCCCGGGAGGTCGCGTCCCACCTCGATACCGCCTACTCTCCGTCTCCTGGAGCGTCGTTCCGCCGAGGAAGCACGAAAAATGCACAAACTCCAGGGCATGCCGACCTCTCGCCCTGCCGCCACGCAGCGCCGAGCCACCGCACTCCATTGTTAAACCCACACAGCCGACGATTCCGTGAAAACGGGAAAACCGCCGACTGCCGACCGCCGACCGCCTACAATTCGCGCGGCCGCCTGCGTTCGTTCAAAGCCGCGCAGTTTGGACACGTGACCAGTTTCTCGCCTGATTCATCGCGGAAGATTTCGTTACAGAGGCGGCAGATGACGTCATGGCGCCTCTCCTGGCGCCAGCGGCGGCGGCGCCGCCATTCGCCGCTGAGCCAGATGATGCCGACGAGCAGGAGCAGCGCCCAGAGGTAGTGCGAGAGCAGCGTGGATAAATCGGTCTGAATCATTGCGGCGGATCGACCGGCAATTCGGAGTCTGGCGCAGGAGAGGCGGGTGTGGGAGTGGCGGGTGTGGGATTGGGCGATGCCGGATTGGCCGAGGCGCTGCGTGCCGGCGGCAAGACCGGCTGCGAAACTCGGCTCACCTCGGGCCATGCTGCGGGTTCCGGACGTTTCGGCCACGGCTCGCGGGTCATGTCGCGGTTGGCGAAGTTGGGGATGTGCGGTTCGGTTGGTTCGTGCTCGGGCAGGCCGAGGTCGGCGGTTTCGTCCGCCGAAAGCAGGCCGGCGCGCACCGTATGACCCGCGGGATCGACCGGGTCGATGGCCTGGGGTGGCGCAAGCACGAGGGTGGAGGGCACGGGCAGGACTCGGGCCGGAGTGGCCGTGCGCACGCGGAACACGATAAACGCCGTGAGATGGCCCAAAAGCACGAGGGCGAGCCAGAAGCTGAGTCTGGCCCAGGTGCGCGGGCGGTGTTTCCAATCAAATACCAGGGCCGGACGAAGTGCCCGGGCTCCGCTGCCCTCGCCATCTGGCAGATCGTTCATGGCTCGACGGGGGATTGAGTGCCCGGCGGCGTGGTCGCCATCACCACTTCGTAGCCGGCGTCCAGAGCCAATTGGCTCACGCGCACGACCAGCCCGTGCGCCGCCAGCTCGTCGGCTCGCAGCAGCACTTGGCGGTCGGCCCCTCGCGGCGGTTTCGCCAGTGCCTCTTTGAGCCCGACGAGTGACACGGGCCGGTCATTGAGGAAGATCTGAGGCTGCCGACCCGCCGAAAGCGTGATGATTTGAGCCCGCGGCATCGGTTCCAGGAGCGACGTCGACGTGGGCGGCCGCACCCGCACTCCGGACTGCAGGACCATGCTCGATCCCAACAAAAAAAATGTGAGCAACAGCATGACCACGCCCAAAAACGGCACCAAGTGCATCAGGCGGGGCGACAGCTGCAACTGGGATTCGAGTTTCAACCCTTACCGCCCCCGTTTGGCCGCACTGCCAGCCGCTTTGTCAAAGGCGATGATCCGAGGATCATTGGCGATCTCGGGGGTGACCGCGGCGGCCGCGGCTTCGCGTTGGTCGGTCAGGATATTGACGATTTCGATGCCCCCGCGCTCCATGTCGTGCATCAGCGACTTCACGAACGCCGCCAAATAGGCATAGAAAAGATACGCGGGGATGGCCACCACCAATCCGGCGGCACTTCCCAGCAGCGCCTGGTACACTCCGTTGGACAGTTCAGCCGGCGTGGCAAATCCATTGCCTCCCTCCAGCTTGATAAAGGTGTCGGTCAGACCAATCACCGTCGCCAGCAGCCCGATCAGCGGCGCGACATACACGATGCTCAACAAGACCGGCAGATACCGCTCGAGCTTCGGCACCTCCAGCTGCCCCGCCTCCTGCACAATTTCTTTTAAATCGGCCCGGCCCATCTCGTGGCGAACGAGCGCGGCTTTCACGACGCGCGCGACCGGACCGGGCGTGCCGGCCACCTCATGCAGCGCTTCCGAAAAATTTCGCTTCTGGACCAAATTCGAAACCCCCTGCAGCAATTCGGCCACGTCGATAACCGACCGATGCAGGTGAAAAAAGCGTTCCGCGAAGATCCCCAAGGCCACCATGCTGCAGGCCAGCAACAGCCAGATCAGCGGGCCTCCTTTGGTGATGAGTTCGATCATGAAGATACTGCCGGGAGCCGATCGGGACCTCCGACTATGGCAAAATAGTCAATTGACGCTGACGATTCAACCAAGAAAACGGAATTTATGGCTAGCGTCCGGCTGTTTTCATGGCTCATGTCAATCGCTAAATTAGAAATATAGTGTTGATTTTTAAATTTTTGCGATGGCCGCTGCCTCTGGGACCGCTGGGATAATTCTCAGCTCTTCAGGTGGAACGCTTCTTCTGCGAAGGGGCTTCCGCCCGCGAGAGCGGCCATTTTTGCCGCCAGCGAGTGAAGCACAACTCATGATTCGACCCATCACAGCCGAGCAGGTCCTCCGAATCCGGCATCCCGTCCTGCGGCCAGGGCGGCCGATTGAGGATGCGGTTTTTCCATGTGATACCGAGGCGTTGGCGCGGCACTTGGGAGCTTTCGATGGGGCGGACCGATTGGTTGGGGTGGTGACGATTCATCCGGCGCCCTGGCCGGGTGGGCCGCCCGATCCAGGGCCCTGGCAACTGCGGGGAATGGCCACGCTGCCGGAAGTGCGCGGGCTGGGGTACGGGCGGGCCTTGGTGGAGGCGGCGGAGCGTGTGGTGAAGGTGGCGGGGGGCAGCTTTCTCTGGTGCAATGCGCGAGTCGCGGCGGTGGAATTTTACGCCAAGCTTGGCTGGGAGGTGGTGGGAGAGGAATTCGACATCCCCACCGTCGGGCCGCATTATTGGATGAAAAAGGTCCCCTGAGGCTACTGTTCATAAGCGGTCATCCGCAAATCCACCCCATGCCCCCATCCACCCACATTCCTGACACCTTGGAGTTGGTGAAGTCGCTCGGCACCGCGCTGGGGCTGGGGTTGCTGGTGGGATTGCAGCGCGAATGGGTGCAGAACCGAGTCGCCGGGATCCGGACGTTCGCGTTGCTCACGCTCTTTGGGGCGATGAGCGGATTGCTGGGGCTGGCGGTCGACAGCTGGGTGGTGGTGGCGGCGCTTCTGGCCGTCGCGGGACTCGTGGTGATGGGCAACCTGGCGGAGTGGAAGTCGCGGGAGCCGGACACCGGACTGACCACGGAAATGGCCATGCTCGTCATGTTTGCCGTCGGAGTGATCTCCGCGTACGGTCAGCGTCTCATCGCGGTGGTGGTGGCCGGGAGCGTGATGGTCTTACTGCAGAGCAAAAAGCCGCTGCACGATATGGTGCGGCGCATCGGGGAGGACGACTTGCGGGAAATTGCCCGGCTGGTCCTGGCCGGATTGGTCATTCTCCCCGTGCTGCCCAATCGCGGCATGGGGTACATGAATGTTCTCAACCCCTTTGCCATATGGTTGATGGTTGTCCTCATCATCGGGATCAGCCTGGCCGCTTACCTGGCGGGAAAATTCCTCGGCGGCGGTCGGGGTATGGCCATTTCGGGGATCCTTGGGGGTATGATTTCCAGCACCGCCACGACCGCGAGCCTGGCTCGCCGCAGCCGCGCCGCGGAATCGGGTGGGCGGCGGTTGTCCGCCATCGCCCTGATCGCGTCCGGGATCGTGTTCGTGCGCGTCGCCATCGAAGTCTTCCTCACAGCTCCAGGGCACCTCAAAGTCCTCCTGCCACCTCTGCTCGTCATGCTCGTCTGGTTCGGCGCGGTCGCCGCCGCCGCCTGTTTCCTCGCCCGCCGAGAGGCCGCCTCCGCCGTCGACGAACGCCCTCCGTCCGAAATGAAGAGCGCCGTCTTCTTCGGCCTGCTTTACGCCCTCGTCCTCGTCGCCGTAGCCGCGGCGCGCCAACACTTCGGCAACTCCGGCCTGTACGTGGCCGCCGCCCTCTCTGGTCTCACCGACGTCGACGCCATCACGCTCTCGACCTCGCGCCTCGTCACCACCGCCGACCTCGATCCGGCCACCGGATGGCGCATGATCCTGGTCGGCGGCATGGCTAACGTCGTGTTTAAGATGGGGTTGGTCGCCGTGCTCGGCGCCCGCCAATTCAGGCGCTCCACCTTGGCGGGTTTTGGAGTGGCCCTTCTCGGAGGCGTAGCCTTGGTGAGCTTCTGGCCATAGCCTCTACTCAGCGCTTTTTGCGCGGCTGGTCATGGCGCTCCGCCGGCCGCTGCGATTGCCGGGATCCCATGACCCGATGGCTGATCTCGCGAATTTCATGGCGATCGGCCGTGGTGTGCTCCCCGCGGGCAAACGGCTCCTCCCGCATGTGCAATGGCTCGGTCAGCGGCGCGGTCGGGGTGCCTGGACGTGCCTTTTTGCCTGGAGCTACCGCTTTTTTCGCCATCGGCTTTTTCGCCGCGGCCTTCTGAGTGGACGGCTCGGCCGCTGGCTTGGGTTTGGGTTTCATGATTGCGCGTGCTCCCTCGCCGGGATCAATCATGACGAGCTCCCCCCTCCCTGTCCAGCCCTACTTGCGGAATGAATCACTGACTTACGTTCGTGCAAAAATCCCCGCTGCGCCCTTGCCAGGCACGGCAACGCATGTCACATGTGTTCGCATGTCCACATCATCCTACCAGGCCGAAGGCTTCCACGCCATCACCCCCTCCCTTACCATCAAAGGGGCCGCCGCCGCCATCGATTTCTATATCAAAGCGTTCGGCGCCGCAGAACGCTTTCGACTGGCCGATGACAACGGCACCGTCATGCATGCTGAAATGCAGTTCGGCGATTCCGTCGTCATGCTCTCCGATGAATTCCCATCCTTCGGTGCCCTCTCGCCCGCCACCATCGGCGGCATGGGTGGCTCGCTCATGTTCTACGTGCCCGATGTCGACGCGGCGTACGCCCGCGCTGTAGCCGCCGGCGCCACCAGCGAAATGCCTCCCACCACCCAGTTTTGGGGCGACCGCTGCGCCTACCTCCGCGACCCGTTCGGCCACAAATGGAGCCTCGCCACCCACATCGAAGACGTACCTCCTGACGAAATGAGCCGCCGCGCCGCTGAGTGGGTCAAACAGGTGGGGTCATGAACCTTGGGATTCATCAATCAGGTTTGCCGCGCTCGCATCGGTCGGTTATGGTCGCACCATGCTGTCCCAAATCATCCCCGCATTCTCTCGGCGGCCAGAGAGATCAGACACTAAACGACTCTTCCAGCGGGGATCGGGACTGGTAATGGTGGGTGCCGTCGTGGTCCTCACCGCCGGTCTCGGTAGAGCCCAGGACACACCTCCCCCTCGCTGCGCCGATGTGACCGGAGTGGTCTGGGAAGATTTGAACAGAAATGGATTGCGGGAAGCCGGCGAGCCGGGCCTCGAAGGATTTCACGTCAGGATACACCCGCACCCGTCCGACCGCTCCACCCTGTGCACGTCCTTGAGCCCATACCCAATCACTTTTACCGATGCCCAGGGCTGCTACACCCTCTCGGCCATCGGAGCCCAGGAAGCTTGGATCGAGGTATCCGCATTTCAGTGGCCCGGGCCGACCTTTTTTGCCCCAACGCTGAGGGACGTCGGCGACGATGACTCGATCGACAGCGACTTCTTCGATGAAGGGGTCGATTACGCGACCACTCCGCGATTCTTGATCTCCCCGGAAGTCTCTAAGGTCTCCGGCGTGGATATTGGATTGGTGCGTCAGCCTGCCACGTACGGTGGGCCTCCCGGAACGGTCCGCGGGCGGGCCTTTCTGGCCGAGTCGGACGGCACTCAACCGGCGGAGGGCGGTGGCATTGGTGGTGTCAGGGTGGATCTGTTGTCGCTCGATCGCAATCGCGCCCCGCTGCAAAGCACGGTGACCGATGCCGATGGCAACTATGCTATTCAAGCGCCTCCAGGTCATTATCGCCTTCGCTTCAACTCCCCTCCTCACCGGGCGGTCACGCTCAACCGCTTTGCTGGGGATGATCCGGATCGCGACAGCAACGTCGATTCCGCTGGAGTCGTCGCCCCATTCATCATCCGCTCCGAGGAGACGCTCGACCACATCGACGCCGGCTTCGTCGCTCTCACGGATCTGGTCTTCCATGTCTGGCAGGACATGAACGGCGATGGCATTCGAGCCACCGATGAGCCACCGATCTCAGGCATCCGTGTCGAATTGTGGGATCGCGATCGCACGGAAATGGTCCGCTATCTGATCACGGGCCCCGATGGCAGCGTGCGTTTCTATCTCACCGACCACTTTCACGAATACCGCATCAGCGTGAAGCTTCGGTCGTCCAGAGACAACTTCTCGCCGGGATTCTTGGGCGGATTTCTATTTCCCACGCTGGACAGCGATCTGATGAATGCTGGCCCGGATGCCGGATTCACACTTCCAATCAGGGTGGACCCCGCCACTAATGTGCTGCATGCCGGCCAAGCCGGCATCGTCAGCTTGCCTTCCGGTACGCGGGTTGTCAGTGGCCGCGTGTTCCGCGCCGACATCACCGGACCGGATGGCAATGTCCAGAATGGACTGGCCGGTTTCCTGGTAGATTTGTTTCTCCTATACGACAACAACAATCCGCGCTCCTACTATTCAATCGGCGCGTATGGGATTACCAATCAATCTGGTGAATTCAGCATCACGCTTAGATTTGAGAGTCAGGTTCGTGTGGTATTGGGAGTGAGGCGGCCGGACGGGGGCATGCCAGACGGATTGATTCCCACTCTCGACAGCGACATCGGAGAAAATGGTTTCAGCCGCCCCACCACCCTGCCGGCCGAAGGGGTGTGGACGAATGTCCGCGCCAGCTATGCCGCCCCCGCCCGGATCCGTGGTCGGGTCTGGCATGACCAGAACGCCGATGGGCTGCAAGACCCCTCCGAACCCGGACTCTCGGACCTGCCGCTCATCGTCACCTCGCCGGAGGCCCCCACCCGCCGATGGGAGCGAGCCACCCAACCCGACGGGGCATTCGAGTTTACCCTGCCCGCGACCAGTCGGATTCGCCTGGAAGCCCTCCGCGCCTTTTTGGGTGACACGTTTTCCCCAAAAAACCTTGGTCCACCCGCGGCCGACAGCGACATCACCAATGCAGGCCCCGACTTCGGGCTTTCTGATCTCCTGGTCATTCCGTCGGCCCCCAGCGAGTTGAGCGCACTCGGTGTCGGGGTCGTCCTCGCCCCGCTGCCGCGGGCGGTCGTGCCCACGCGCCTGAACCCGCCCGTCCGGTCGCCAGATGGGTCATGGTCGCTGCAGTTTTCAGGTCCGATCGGTGGAATGTACCGCCTGCAGCAATGGGACGCCGCTGGCGCCGATTGGATTGACAGTGGAAATCCTTTCACCACCACCGAAGCATCGACCCGCATGGACCCCGCCCTCCCAGCGGAATCCCGATCCGCCGTATTCCGAATCCGGCGGCTCAAATGATTCATCCCAAGTCCTCATCCCATGCCCAAACTGCTCGTCCTCTATTATTCCACCTACGGCCACGTCGAATCCCTGGCGAGCGCCGTCGCCGAGGGCGCGCGCTCGGTCGAGGGCGTGGACGTCTCGCTCAAACGTGTGCCGGAAACGATGCCGCCGGAGGCGGCGAAGAAAGCCGGCGCCAAGCTCGACCAAGCGGCGCCCGTAGCGGATCCGAAGGAACTCGGCGATTACGACGCCATCATCTTCGGCACTCCGACCCGATTTGGAAACATGGCGGCCCAAATGCGGAATTTCCTCGACCAGACGGGCGGCCTGTGGGTGAAAGGCGCGCTGGTTGGCAAAGTTGGCAGCGTGTTCACCAGCACGGGCACCGGCGGCGGCAATGAAAGCACCATCATCAGCTTCGTCACCACCCTGATGCACCACGGCATGGTCTACGTCGGCCTGCCTTACGCCTGCCCGGAACTCGCCGACATCAGTGAAGTCAAAGGAGGATCACCGTGGGGGGCCGCCACCATCGCCGGCGCCGACGGATCGCGCCAGCCGAGCGCCAAAGAACTCGCCCAGGCCCGCTTCCAAGGAGCCCACGTCGCCAAAATCTCCGCCAAGCTCCACAGCTAGTCTCCTCCCCACGGCATGAAACCCGCATTTCGTCGTCCGCCGCTCCTGGCCGCCGCCCTGCTCGCCTCCTGCAGCTCCGTTCAGGACGAACGGACCGAAGCCCTGGAAGAGCGCATCGACCGCCAGGACCAACGGATCGAGTCACGTTCCGAACGCCGCCGAATGCGCGCCGAAGCCGAGGACCAGCGCTACAACGACTGGTACAATGGAATCATGGGGAGAGATTGAGAAGCCGGTGGCCCATCGGCCTCGGCTTGGCCCACCTTAATTCCCCTTTGTCGGACTCCGGTGTGAAAGTGGAATCGCTGACAACCAAGGTAAAGTGAGTGGGGCGATATGGGGACAGCCACCTCTTGGCAGTCCCATGGACCGGGACCGCGTGAGCGGTCCTTGGAGTTTGTCCATATTTCCGCCAAGAGCCTTGCCAAGCGCGGATGATTTTACGCCTCGGCGGCGTGGTCATCTATTGTCAAAGCGCATCGAATCAGCAAGGCTGGCAAACTTTGCCAACACGTTTCGGCGGGCGTTCGTGGCTGGAGGTGGGACGAGACCTCCCGGGCTCGTAGGCGGTGGGGGCGTGGTGAAAGGAGCTCCTTCTCGCCTTCTCAAGCGACGCCCTAAGCAAGAAATCGTGATGTGGGAAAACGCCGGAATGGAAAAAATTCTCCGGGCGTGAATCACGCGACCATCACTCGAGAAGTGGAGACTGTTCCCAGATCAGGCGCCTTCACCGCCAACGCGCCCAGGAGGTCGCGTCCCACCTCAATGCCGCCTTCGCTCATTCGCCTGAAACGTCGTTCCGCTCAGGCCAAAGCACGAAAAATGGACAAACTCCATGGACCGCGTGAGCGGTCCACCCGGCGTAGCCCGGCCCTTGAGGGCCGGGATTCCGTATGGAACAACGGTGTCGAGCCGCGTAGCGGCGGCCGAGACAATCGCGCCGGGCATCCGTCAATGAACGCCGCGCCGCGGCTTGAAACTGTGGGGTCGCGCACAACCCGGCCCTCAGGGGCCGGGCTAGCTCTCGTTTGCCGCTGACGCGGCACGAGCCTGTTGGGTGCTTGCGGTTAGTTCCCCTGTGTCGGACTCCGGTGTGAACGTGGAATTGCCGCCCCACCGGAGTCCGACACAGTAGAGTGAAGAACAGAGTCGAACAGCG
>JBJXFS010000159.1:0-8004 GCA_046155625.1 Verrucomicrobiales bacterium
GGCGGTCAGGGAATTGGGTGAATTGGGTGGCCGGACTGGCGGCGGTTGGGGTGGCGGTGTTGAGTGTGCTGCTGGTGCTGGAACACACCGCCTTGAAAGGGGCGCGGGCGTTGGCGGCGCGCCAGGAGGGTGATCTCGTGAGGCTTGCGGGCGAGTTGAAGGCTGGCTTTAGCGAGCGCGATGCGGTGATTGCCGAAGCCCGCCAGGTGGCGCAAGGAGCCCTGGAAGCGAGCCAGCAGGCGGAGGCGAATCGGGCGACCAGTGAAACAATGGCCGAGCAATTTTTCGGAAATTTTCTGGAAGCGGTGGAGGAATTGCCCGCCGAGGGTGAGCGGACGCGGCTGCTGCTGGCTGGGTATGACCACTTTACGTCATTTATCGCGACGCAGGCCAACCGACCGGATCTGGCGGTGAGCGTGCTGCGAGCCAGGTGTCATTTGGCCTTGGTGAAGCTGGCGCTGGGGGCGCCGAAGGAGGCGGCAGACAAGTTCGATGACGCCCGCAGCCACATCATGGCATTTTTAGGCCAGCAACCGGGGCACCCGCAGGCGGCCGCGTTGCGCCTCCGCGCGGCGGACTGTCTGCTACAGGCGGGGCGGATCCGGCTGGGGAGCGGCCAAACCGATCCCTCGGTCTTCGAGGCATTGGCATTGGCACTGGCTGAAGTGGCGGTGGCGGCCGAGGCCGCGGGCGATCCGCCGGACTTGCGTCGCCGGGTGGCGGATGGGGAAATGGTATTAGCTCAGGCGGAATTGGCGCGGGTGTCTGCCGATGTGGCCGGAGCCACGGCGCGGGTGCAGCACGTCGCGGATATCACGCATCAACTGCTGGCGGACCCGCGATTTTCGAATGCGGGAGACAAGATTCGGCTCGGTCGGGCGCTTCTCTTGCGCGGACGCCTGGAGCGGCGGAGCGGGGACTTGGAGTTGGCCCTTTCCACGCAGGTCGAGACGGCGCAAACACTGCTCGAGTGCGGGGACCAGATCGAGGCGCTCGATCCGCTGGCTCAATGTTACGGCGAGACGGGCGCCATGCTACAGGCCAATGGCGAGGTGCGGGACGCCGCGCGAGCCCAGGGCGAGGCCATCAAGATTCTCAGTGATTTGGTCAAGGCCGATCCCGGGCGCATCGAATTTCGCATCGACTTGGCCGCGCGCTATGGCGACCTGGCGCAAATCCTCCGCGAGAACGGCCAACCGCCGCGGGCACTCGACTACCAGCGTGGGGCGGTGGAAATCCTGCAGTCATTGCTGGCCCGGGACACGGGCAACATAGCCATCGCGACTACGCTGGCCCACCTGCGCGCGGACCTCTGCGATCTGCTGGCCACGCTGGAGAAGAAACCCGAAGCCATGGAGGAGGCGCGCGAGGCGCTCGCCTTGCTCGATCGACTCAATTTGGCCGGTCCTCCGGTGACTACGGTCGATCTTTCCTACCGCGTCGCGGTGGCGCGCAGTTATGGCTTGGTCGGTGAAGTGATCGAGGAAGCCAAGCAACTGGCACAGGCCAAAACATGCTTTGAGAAGGCGGTTTCGCACTACGAGTCGGCGGCTGCGGCCAATCCGAAAGACGGCACGATCGACCGAGGGCTGACCGAATACCGGATGCGGCTGGCGCGGCTCGATCCACGGTGAATTTTTCCACGGGGTCTTGAGGCAGTGTTTCACCGGGGGCGGCGGGCTGGGGCCGCCAGGGTAACGAACGCGATTTGACTTCTGACTTCGCCCGCGCAAGAAAAATCCGCGGTGGCGGTTTCCTGTGGACGCCGGTTGATCCACGCCAATGGCGCTGTGTCTGGAGGAGCCGGGTATCAGGTCGTCAGTTTTCGCCCGATGAATCGGAAGGAGAGGGCGCCGAGCCCGAGTGCGAATGCCGCCAAGACCGACGCATGCCAGAGGACGGCGCTCCAGGAAAACTCTCCCCAGGCCGTGAACTGCAGCAGTTTGACGCCATGATAAAACGGGGAGATTTGGACGAATCGCGCGAGCAGGGATCCCTCACCCACCGGAAAGAACACCCCGGAAAGATAAAAAATCGGGGCGATGAGGAAGGAATACACTGTTTGGAACTGATTGATGTTCCTGACCCACGCGGCGGACAGCAGGCCGATGGCCGCGCAGGGGAGCGACAAAAAACCGGCGATGATCGGACACGCGATGACCGCCCACGGATTGGGCAGCAGTCCCAGCACGAGCAGCACCAGGCAAACGCCCAGCGCCATGAAGCCGGCCCGCACAAAGACCCACATGAATTCCCCGAGCACCACGTGATTCACACCGATGGGCGTCGTCAGCATCGCCTTGAAAACCGACTCGAAAGTCATGCGCACGAAAAACCCGTAGCTGCTCTCGAAGAATGACGTGAATAGCGCGGTGGTGGCAATCATGCCTGGCGCGAGAAAGGAGGCGTAGCTGCGCCCGCCGATCTCGCCGATGAACGGGGAAAGCCCCAGTCCGAGCGAGCCCAGGATTAACGCCGGGTCCGCCAGCGTGGGCGAAATGTTGGCGAGGAAATCCTTGCGATAGACCATCCAGTTCCGGACGACCACATGCCAGCCGAGACGGAAATCGAGGAGGCGTTCATTCATATTCGTTCAGTTCGCTGCCGGTGAGTTTCAGATACACGTCCTCCAAGTTGGCCGGTCTGAGTTGGAGTGCCACCACGCCCGAGCGCTGCTGCAGGTCGAGCAGATCGTCAAATCGTGGCGCGCGCACGCAACAATGGTGCCCTTGCTGGAACAACTCCCACCGGTCGGAGAGCGCCGGCCGCAGCTTCCCTTCGGTGTCCTTCAAGAAAATGCCGACGAATCCGGGGGTCTCCCGGTCGATCAACTCCCGCGGCGCGCCGGTCCCGACGACCTTGCCATGATCCAGGATGACAATGCGGTCGCAGAGCACTTCGGCCTCGTGCATGTAGTGGGTGGTCAGGAGAATCGTTCTCCCTTCGTTTTTCAATTCGGTCACCTTTTCCCACAGCAGGTGCCGCACCGAGGGATCGAGTCCCGTGGTCGGTTCATCGAGGATCAGCATTTCCGGATCGGCCAGCAGCGCCCTCACGAAAGTCAACCGCCGCTTCATCCCTCCCGACAGCGTCTTGATGGTCGCTCCCTGTTTGCCCGCGAGTGACATGTGGTCCAGCAGACTGCCAATCCGCGCGTCCGCCACCGTGCGGTCGACCCCGCCAAAGCGCGCGTAAATCCGCATATTCTCCAGCACCGTCAGTCCCTCGTCCAATGCGTTCTCCTGCGGCACCACCCCAATCCGCCGCTTGATGGCACCCGCCTGCGTCGCCGGGTCATGCCCGAACACCTGAAGGTCGCCCCCTGTGCGTAGCACGACCCCGTATAGGCAGCCGATAAATGTGGACTTCCCGGCCCCATTGGGACCCAGCAGTCCCACGCACTCGCCCGCGCACACTTCGGCATCCATTGATTGCAACGCCTGGAAAGTGCCGAATCGCTTCGCCACGCCACGCGCTTCGATGATCGGGGACTTGCCGCTTTCGCGGGTCCCGTTGCCGTTCATGCCCATTTTCAAGTTGTCAGTCATTGTCGTGCTCTCGCGGTATTTCGTAACCGTCATCGCGGGACGGTAGGCGGCCTCCTGGGCGGCGATTCAGAGATCTTCGGTCGCAGCCCGGTATGTCGTGAGATGCGAGATAGCATTCGTGGCCCCATCTCCTGACCATCGTGGAATGCAAAGATAAAGTCGGGCCAGCCCTCTCGTGTCAGAACGCGGTGAGAACCGCTCTGGCGCTTCATCGTCCATCCGATCCAGAGGAGGGCCGCCAGCTCGCGTCGGGCCTTGCGGGCGCCCCAAGTGCTCATGCCGCGACCGTGAACACGTGGCCGACTTCGGGCGCCTCTTCGCCGCGCTCCAGCCTGTCCGCCAACACTCGAAGCACCAGCGCTTCGACCATGGCGACCGCCTCGGGCTTGGAGGCTCCGAAGGTCATGGCGCCAGGAATTGATGAAACCTCCGCCATCCATCGGCCGTCCTCTTCGCGCTCAACGTCGACTCGCATGAAACACAGTGCCCTTGGAGCGTCAGGCGGGCAAGTGCGACTTTGGCAAACGCCCTCTCACATACCCGGCGCGAGGGATGAGGTACTGGCGGAACCCGCCGATGGACCGTCCATTTCTTGCGCCGTTCAGAGCGGATCCCGGATCACCACGATTCAGAATCAAGCACGTCCATCGCATCAATGACGAGGAAGCGGACTTTGTCGTGGCGCTGGCTGAGCTCAGTGCGGCGCCATTTTTGTTCAATAGGCTTCACTGCAAGCATTATGTTGGGAGAGAATAATCCTAGCCTCACCCAGCTCAGGGCTTGGAGCCGGGAGGCGACCGACGCCCGCTCCTCCCAGCCGTCCCCCGAATTTTTCTCATGCATTTCTCGCCGGTGTAATAATCCGCTGTGATCCTGATCGCCGCGGCGGCAATGGGCGATTGCTTCGACGGCTCTTGACGGGGGGTACGCCACCCTGGCGCGTTTCCGCCGCGGCGGCGCCGTTCCCGTCCCAAGGCGATGCGGGTGATCTGGAATGGTTGCCCGAAAAAGAGCCCACTCCGGGGTCATTCAGAGCTCGGCATGGTCATCGGCTGAACATCCGGGACAGCAGGCCCACGAGCTTGGGCGAAACGGGTCTTCGCCCGCAGCATCAGCGAGCCGAGGCAGAGGTCGGCCAACGGAACCACGATATTGAAATTTTTGTGCATGTAGCGGTGGTGCAGCAGGTGGTGTCCATTCAACCGCCAGAACAGCCAAGAGCGCTCCACCCGCCTCCACTTGGGCAGGTGCATACACCAGTGGATGTATTCATACATCCCGTAGTACGCCGAAAAGGCCAAGGTCCCACCCAATGCGATCCCCCAGTACCCGGTCATCCAGGAGATCAGCGCAAACGGCAGCGCTCCGATCAGGATCAGCACTGGCCCATTCCACCAAGCCATCGGAATCGTCTCTTTGTCAGCCTCACGATGCAAGTGATACGTATGGTCCGCCTTGAACACATGATGGTGGACCGCTGCATGCGCTTCAAAAGCGTAGCGGAATCGTCCGACTGGTCGGTGCATCACGTACTTGTGCAACACCCACTCGAAAAAAGACGCAAATACGACACCGGCTACAAATCCGGCGAGCATCCAAATAATAAAAGCAATCATACAAAAACCCGGCCCGACGTCAGCACCCGCCCGTATTCAAGAATGAGTAATCTTCGCCGATATTCGTCCTGACTCAAGGCATTCTGGCACGCTCCGCCGGTCGAGTCCAACGCTAATCAGCTGGCTTCGCTTTCCTCCGTGGGAGCCTCTTCAGCACCGCTCTCTGGGGAAACGACCAGTCGCACGTTCGCCGTGACTTGCGGGTGCAGGCGGACTGGGATGTCGAATTTTCCAGTTTGTTTGATGCCCTTGTCGAGTTGGACGGCGTGGCGGTCGAGTACAAGGCCTTTGGGCCCTTGTTCGGCGAGGGCGGCGGCCACGTCATGAGCGGTGACTGATCCGAAAGCTTTGCCGTCAGCCCCGGTTTTGAGTGTGAGCCGTAGCGTCACTTTTTTCAGTTTGGCGGCCACGCTCTCGGCATCAGTGAGCTCCTTGGCTTCGCGTTCGGAGCGGCGAGCCTGGAGTGCCTTGAGTCGTGTCTTGTTGGTGCGCGTGGCTTCGAGCGCCACACCTTGGGGCACGAGAAAATTGCGCGCATAGCCGGCCCGCACCTTGACGATGTCGGCTTCGGCTCCGAGTCCTTTGATTTGTTCCTTGAGAATGACTTCGACGGTGGGCATGGGCTGGCCTCAGATTGAATGCAGGGCTGCGAATCCGAGGGAAGGAAAGGGGAGGCGTGCAGCGGGCACGCCCGGGGTCGGAAACGAGAACGGGCAGAGTGCCGGTCACCACCCATTTGTCAAGGCCCATCGGAGAAACCTCGCAATTTCAGCGGTTTTGGTTACGCTCAGGGATTGAACGCGATCTCGCTCCGCATTGACCAACGCACGTTTCGATCGTGGCTGTCCTCCATCACTTATCATGAAAAATGATCGCTCCCTGATCGCGTGGCTGGCCACTCCCTTGGTGGTCGCCCTGCTGCTTCTCGGTGTGCTGATGTGGATCGGGTACAGGCGCTGGCAGCTGGAATTTCGGGAGCGGTCAGGCACGGTCGCCAAAATCGTGCTGCCTGAATTGCAGGGCGCCGGGCCGGGCGAGGCGGCCAGTCCGCCCGACCTCACCGACCCCGGCCCTTCTGATGCCGATGTGAACGCGTTGCTCGACGCTTTGCTGCGCCAGCGGGTCCAGTCGATCGGGGCCATCGAAAACGAGGCGGTGCTTCGGTTCAAATCGCGAGAAGCGTACGAGGCATTCCTGAGGCGAGGGGCGGCCACTGGCTTGCGGGTACTCTCGACCCTGGATGGATTTCTCGCCGCGCGCGTCGGGTTTGACTCGATCGACGCCCTGCGCCGCGAGTTGACCGCGAACATCGAAGACATCGAGGACGTGGGAGCGAATTATCTGTTCAAAATACCGGGCGTGCCGGAGGTCGAGGATCGCACCAACGCCGGCGGGGCTCCGTTTGGCAACACTCTGTTCGAGGCGTTGGGCGCCGACGGGAACCGCGCTTCATGGGGGCAGGGCGTCACGGTCGCCGTCCTCGACACTGGACTGACCAATCACCCGGCCTATGCGCGTGGCCAGATTGTTGCCCATATTGATCTCATTAAGGACGGGCTGCCCTTGAACGGCCATGGGGATGCCATGGGTACGCTCATCGGCGGCAGCGCGCCCGGCGCCGAAGGCGTGGCCCCCGCCGCCCGCTTGCTGGATATTCGCATTTTCGATACATCCGGGGAAGGCGACAGCTTCGTCCTGGCCCAGGGCATCCGGGAGGCTGTCGACCGGGGGGCCCAGGTGATCAACATCAGTGGGGCCGGCTACGGTGATTCAGGCTTGGTCCGCCAAGCCATCGAATACGCCCAACAGCGAAATGTCACCATTGTCGCCGCCGTCGGCAACGAGCAAGCCGGAGTCAAAGCCTTTCCCGCAGCCTACGAAGGGGTGATCTCCGTCAGCGGCGTCGACAGCACTGGTCGGCTCGCCTACTTCTCCAACTCCGGCGGGCCGACCCTCGCCGCCCCGGCCGTCAGCATCCCGTCCGGCTACTCCACCGACGGTGAACCCGCTTACGTCTTCGGCCATGGCACCTCCCAAGCCGCCGCCCTCGTCTCAGGCGCCGCCGCCAAACTCCTCTCCCAAGGCCAAAACCCAGTCTCCGCCCTCCCCGCCGCCACGAAACCGCCCGACCCCACCGCCACCCCCCACGAAGTTGGCGCTGGGATCCTGTACCTCGGGCCTCGCTGAGGGCGGAGGGCGGAGATCGGACGTCGGTGGTCGGAGGTCGGAGGTCGGAGATCGGAGGCGGAAGAGGCATAGTGAGAGGCAGTGTTCAGTAGTCGGTATTCAGAACGAAACAGGTGGTGCGCGTTGGACAGGGCGAGTCACAGGCGTGGGGGCCGGTCGGTGAGCGGAGCGGCCACTTCGAGGCCGAGGACGATTCCAAGCGCCCTGAATCCCAAAGACCCAAATGGGAACCACGAAAGTCACGAAACACACGAAAAACCAAGGCGTTGCCTCATTATCACCCTGTCCACCTGACGGATGGGGAGGTCGCTTGTCCTTACCCAATGAATTTTCGTGTGTTTCGTGACTTTCGTGGTTCCAATGTCCCTTTTTGCGATGACTTGATCGGGCGCGCTGTCAGCCCTTTGCGGGCTGGGGAGGCACTCCAGCCTCGCTCGCCCCGTCTGGCCCCGTCCAGAATCGGACGGACCTTGTCCTTCGGTCTCGGACGCCCCCCTTGATCCTGAACGGCAGGTTGCCAAAAACGAAGAACCAAGAACCAAGAACGAAGAACCAAGAACGAAGAACGAAGAACGAAGAACCAAGAACCAAGAACCAAGAACCAAGAACCAAGAACCAAGAACCAAGAACCAAGAACCAAGAACCAAGAACCA
>JBJXFS010000175.1:0-22394 GCA_046155625.1 Verrucomicrobiales bacterium
AGGGCGCGCCCGGTTCCGGCCGAGCCGGAACGTTACGGAGAGGCATGGCCGTGCCCGCCGGGCGGACCGGCGATCCGATCGCTGCGGCGCGAGTCGCCGCGGTCGCCGGGCGCGTAGGCGCGGTCGCCGGGCGCGTAGGCGCGTTCGCCGGGCGCGTGGGTGCGGTCGCCGGGCGCGTGGGTGCGGCGGGCTGGGCAAGCGTGCGCAAAGCGGAGACGATTTGGTCCAATCCGACGGACCGATTTTCGGGCCGAGGGCTGACCATGGGTTCAAGAATCGCGGCCAAGTCGCGCCGCCCCAGGAAGCGAGCGACGTCGAACGTTTCAGGAGGGGCGACGTCCGGTGGGGGGCCTGAACCGAAGAGTTGGATCAGTGTAATACCGAGGCTGTAGATATCGGATCGAGGGTCGGGTTTGGCGCCGTCCGCATACGCTTCAGGTGCCGTGTAGGGCGGGGTGCCGAATCTCGGTGCGTGCACTTCGCCGACGCCAACCACCGGCGTCGCCAACCCAAAATCCAATATCTTTACGGCGCCGCCATCGGTCACAAAAATGTTGTCCGGCTTCAGGTCGGCGTGGACGACTCCCTGGCTCTGGAAGTGGGCGACGCCGTGAAGCAGCCGAATGGCCACGGGAAGCTTTTCGGCAAACGGCCGCCCGACCGCCCATTGCTCCAACGGAAGCCCGTCCACCAACTCCATGACGATGAAAGCGCTCCCGCCAGCCGTGTGACCGAAATCAATCACCGTCACAATGGCGGGATCATGCAGTTTGGCCAGTAAACGAGCTTCGCTGGCAAATCGCTCATTGAACCCAGGTATCTGGCCCAGTTCCGGAGGCAGTACCTTCAGCGCGACCGGCCGATCTAAAGAAATCTGCTTCCCCAGGTAAACCGCCGCCATTCCGCCTCGAGCCATGAGTCGCTCGACGTCATAGCCCGGAATCCGCCCCGCCAGATCTTCGGCGGAGGGCGGCTCCCAGTCGCTGATGTTCTGCAATGGATCGTCAGGGGACATGAAAGAGGCGGCGCGCGCGAGGAGTGGCTTCAAGATCACGAGAGCACTTCGCGACATATAGAATGCGCGGGAACGCATCGAAGAAAAGCAGAATGGACCGACACGACATGTCGTGACAAGCGGCCATGATTTTTTGACCGTCAATCTTTCTGTCCCACGCAAAGGCGTCGCTTTGTCTTCTTGCTCTGGAGCGGCGGACCTCCACACTGGTGACCGATGTTTGTCGATCATTTGAAAGTTTATGCGAAAGCTGGTGATGGGGGCAATGGCGTGGTCCATTGGATCCGGCACAAGTATGTGCCCAAGGGGGGGCCGGACGGAGGCGATGGGGGGCATGGGGGGCATGTAGTTTTGCGGGTGGATCCTCACACGGACAGTTTGCGCACGCTCTTTTTCAGGCCGAAGGCGGTGGCGGAAGCAGGTCAAGCTGGGGCGCGGCAGGGTAAGACGGGTCGCAACGGTCGGGCATGCGTGGTCAAGGTACCGGCCGGCACGCTGGTCTATCGGATCGACGAAGAGACTGGGGAGAAGGGGGAGAGGGTGGCGGACCTGACCGCGGACGGAGACGAAGTCATCTTGTGTCGCGGCGGGCGCGGGGGCAGGGGCAACGAGCGCTTTAAAAGTTCGACCAATCGCGCGCCAGCGGAGGCTGAGCCCGGTCAGCCTGGTGAAGAAGGATGGTTTTTTTTCGAGCTCCGCAAGATTGCCGATGCGGGCATGGTGGGATTTCCGAATGCGGGAAAGTCGAGTCTGGTGGCGGCATTGAGCGCCGCGCGCCCGAAGATCGCCGCGTATCCCTTCACCACACTGCAGCCGATGGTCGGGGTCATCGAGTACCCGGGCTTTATGCGCTCCACGGTGGCCGACATCCCGGGGCTCATTGAAGGGGCGCACGCCAACCGTGGGTTGGGGCATGAATTCCTCCGTCACATCATGCGGTGCCGAGTCTTGCTTTTCGTGTTGGACATGGCAGCCACCGATGGCCGTGAACCATGGGATGACCTGGCCGCGCTTCGCACCGAGGTCAGCTTGTACAGCGAAGAGCTTGCCCAGCGTCCCTGGCTGATCGTGGCCAACAAGCTGGACGTGGAGGGAGCCCGGGGACGCCTGAAGATTCTCAAGCAGAGATTTAAAAAAATCGAGATGGTCGAGACCTCGACCGTGGGCGATCCAGGAGTCGAGGGGCTGAAGGAGCGGTTGAAGGTATTGGCGACGCGGCCGAGGTGAGGTCGGAGCGCGGAGGGCGGCTGGGGTAATTTCGAGAGGATTTCTTGAAATCGGGGCGGGAACGAGGATTTTGAACGTAAGCCGCCGGGTGGCGGTCTGAAAAACCCGAATTCAACGACTTTCCGCCATGAAACTACATTCCCGTTTTCCTCATCGTCGCGCCCGCGGCTTCACCCTTGTCGAGATCGTGCTCGTGCTGGCCATCATCGCGCTTTTGCTCGGGGTGGCGGTGAAAGGGCTGACGGGGGTGCTTGACACGGGCAAGGACGTCAGGACGCGCGCCGACATAGATGCCTTTGGGAGCGCGCTGATCACGTACCAGAGCGTGGCGCTGCGGTACCCCACTACCGAACAAGGGCTGAAGGCGCTGGTGGACAAACCCACGTCCGCTCCGCAGCCGCGCCAATGGCGACGGATGATGGAAGAGATAAAGCCGGATCCTTGGGGGAACGATTATTACTACTATTTCCCAGGAAAGAAAAACGCACCCACCAAACCTGACATCGGCTCGAGGGGGCCGGATGGCCTCGAAGGCACTGAAGACGACATTGGAAACTGGGCCGTCAAATGATCCGGTCGATGGCCGGATCCCCCTGACTCATGAAACCGCACCGGCTGGCTGAGGCGCCGCGCCCATCCGCGATTCCCTCCGAAAGGGGGGGCGATGACCATGGCTCCGAGGTGCGGTCGATGGATGGGGCCGAACGCCAAGGTTCGCGGCGTCCCGGCTTCACGATCATCGAGATCGTCATCACCCTATCGATCGTGGGCCTTTTAATCGCGCTGGCCATCGGGTCGACGATCACATTGAGCCATACGCGGGCACTGGAAGAGCCGATCAGCAAGGTGCAAGAATTCGCGAAGAAGGCGCGGAACCTGGCCATTCTCGAACAGCGGCCGTACATGGTAGAAATCTTGCCGAATTCCGTGGCTGTTTATTCGCTGGTCTCCGCCGCGGGCAATACGGCGGGCGTGTTTGGGGCGGCCCAGGAGGCGGCGCCGCGGGGGCGGGTGGATTATTTCGAGTTTGATCCTGATGTGGCGTTGTCGGTGAGGCGGTGGCGGACGAATGATTTCGCGCCGCCGGGCCGGCAAATTTGGGTTTTTGAGCGCAGCGGGTTGTGCGAGCCACTGGCCGTGCGGGCCGACAGCGCCAATGGTTTTATCGAAGTCTCGTTTAACGCCCTCGACGCCCACGTCGAAGACAAAACCTCCGAAATCCGATGAAAGCTCGACTCACCAATAATCCTCGGCTGCCGCGTCCGCCGACAGTGGGTCATGGTCGTCCTTGTTTCACTGGCCGCGGTGAGGCGGGCGTGGCGCTGATCGAAGTCATATTGGCCGTCGCTTTATTCGGCATGGCGGCGCTTGGGTTGCTGCGGGCACTGACGACGATGTCGCAGGCCGCGAACTCCGCAAAAATGGAATTGCGCATGATGTCGGTGCTTGAGTCGACCCTGACCCAATTTGCCCGGCAGCCGCGTCTTGAGGAGACGACTCGCCCGATCCCCAGCGAACCGGACGAATCAGGAGTTTGGACCGAGACGCAAATCCTCGAGATGAACGAGAAGAATGGGAATTTGCTTCAGACAGACGAAAGCGAGCAGGGAGGCCGCCAACCATTACAGCAGATGTACCATATCCGGGTGACCGCATTCTGGGAATACGCCGGCCAGCGCGGCGAAGAGACGGCGGAAACCTACCGATACGGACCGCTTTTCCAACAGACTGGTGCCCAACCCGCTCCCACACCTCGATGAAATCTCTCACCCGTGGTTTTGCCGCCAGCTCCCGGTTCGCTCCGGCGGGCGTGGAGAGTTCGGTTAACCCGGTGCGGGCGGGATTCACGTTGATCGAAGTGGTGCTGGCTCTCGCCATCACCGGGTTGCTGCTGGGTGGGGTGTTTTCGGTGGCGTCGTCCGCGACGGCGATGGCGAAGGAGGTATCGGAAAGCCAGGAGCGGGCGATGGTTGGCCAAAGTTTTCTGGGTCTGTTGAGGCGCACTTTTGAACAAGTGCCCGGCAACGCGAGTGTGGAATTAAAGATCACTGGTCCCGGTCCCGGGCGGGCGGTGTACTCGGATGTGGTGTTTCGCGACTACCCGCTGGCCTTCGCCTGGGCCGGGGTGGAGGCGGGCGCCAAAACCGTTGTTTTCCGCACGATGCAGGATCCCGCTGGCACGATGGGGGCTCGTGTGCTGTATCTGACTGAAGAACAGGCGGAAGAGTACGACAACAACCGGCTCCGCGAGAACGACACCGTAGCCGGGTTGACCCTGCTCACCGGATTGGGGTTCTGCACTTGGTATTTCTGGGACGACCGCAGCGAAGAATGGGTGGAAGAATGGGACCCTCAACGATACGCCAATCGCCGGCCCAGCCTGGTCAATTTGTATTTCCGGTTTGCTGGGGCGGACAGCGTCGGCGAGAACATCACGTTCTGGATTCCCACCGTGGTCAATCCGAGTACTTTCGCAAACCCCAATGCGAATCGCGGAGGAAGACCCGGCGGTGGTCCGGGCGGTCCTGGAGGGCCGGACGGGCCAGGTGGACCCGGCGGCCCGGGCGCAAATCCTGGTGGCCCCGGTGGCCCCGGTGGCCCCGGTGGCCCCGGTAGGCAACCTGGTCTTAATCGCGGGAGTGGTGGACGCGGCGGTCCCCCTGGAGGCGGTGGACGAGGCATGGGCGGGGGTGGCCGCGGAGGACCTGATGGCGGAGGCAGAGGGCGTGGTGGTCCTGGCGGGGGGAGCGGCGGGCGCTGATCAGGGAGGCTGAAGCGCCTCCTCTTGGGGCAGGCGGTTGCTGGCGTTGACGACCCTGAGGGCGGGCAAGGCGCGTGATTCGCGGCCACGGAGGAAGCCGCGCTCGTTGAGGACAAGGAGGAGGCTGTTGAGGATGGCGCTGTTGGCGTTGAGGAGTTCGTCGAGAAAGACCAGATCGGCTTCGGGGAGCCTGCCTTCGGTATTGGTGACCCGATCGGCTTCCCGCAGTCGGCGGATATCGAACGGCCCGAACAGCTCGCCCGGCGCGGTAAACCGCGTGAGCAGGTAATTAAAAGCGCGGGCGTCCAGCCGCTGCGCCAACTCGTTCACCAAGGCGCTCTTGGCGGTGCCGGGCCGGGCGGCAGCGCAACGAGGTGTTTTCATGTCTCAAGACAACAAAAGCCGGGCTTGCCAAGGAGCGACAAGAATCGAAGTTATTTTCCATGGCGCTCACTCGTCTTCATCCTGACCTGCAGAAGCGCGTGATGCCTCTCTCCGTGGAGGCTTGGCATCAGATGATTGGGAGCGGTCTCGTATCAGAACGAGCCGAACTCATCCGGGGGGTGATTGAAATCGCCGTGACCACGCTGGCCGAAGACCGCGAAAGGAGTGGGATCCACGCCGAGGCCGGGGTGGAGGAGTACTGTGTCGTCGATGCCCCGCACCAGTGCATCGAAGTCTGCCGGCAGCCTCTTGACGGTCACTACCTCATCCGCCAAATCATTTCAGGGGACAAACTCGCGACCTGCGCATCCCTCCCCGGCGTGAATGTGAACGTAGGCGATCTGTTCAGGGGGATGAAGTGAGCTCAGGGACGATCTCGCGGATAGGCACAGCAGGAATCAATTCAGGCCAGAACTATGTACCAAATGAAGCGTAGCACTACAAAGACTTTGGCGGGATTTAGAAGCAGAGGCGAAATCGTGGTTACCCAGAAGGAAACAGTGGAGAGTATCATAGAGCTCGGCTACGGGGAGGGGAACTAATGCGGACTCCCGCGGACGATTGGCTTCCCTGGCTGGTGCGCGTTCCTGAAGTTTTTTCCACGGAGGGGGCGGGATTGGTGCGTCTGTGGTCGCCTGGCGGAGCCACGCGGTTGGGCACCGAGTTCCACCTGCTCAAGCGGTGTTCCCCGGAGTCGATGATCGGGCCGGAAGCGTCGCTTTTTGTGTTATGGCGACTTCCGGTGCACCACAGCTGGCCGTGCCGGCCGCGGACGATGCCGGGATTTGTCGAGAAAGCGGCGCAGGCATTGGCGCGCCGGTTTGGTCCGCATCATCCCCAGACCGTGCTTGTGGGGCTGCTGCAAACCGGCACGCCCAATACCTACTACAAAAAGTTGGCTTCCAATGTGCGTGGTCGCGCCCTGCAGGTATTTGCGATGCCGCAGGCCGCCGCAAATCAAAGCCTGGACCCTGACCGTCCCGTTGTTTTCTGCCTGCTGGGACCGGAAGGTTTGTATGCCGGGTTGTCGACGCCGCGGCAGGCCGGCGGTTTTCGTCCTGGCGGCCAGCGGTCGATGGCGCGAAGCGGACCGGATTCGATCAGCCGGGCCGGAGCGAAGATCGAGGAAGCGCTTGAGTTTTCACGTGTCCTCCGCGCGCCACTGCCGCCCGGTGCGCATTGGCTGGAGTTGGGCGCCAGTCCGGGCGGCATGACGGCCGCCTTGTTGGCCCATGGCTACCGGGTGACCGCGGTCGACCGCGCCCCATTGAACCGGCGGCTGGCTGAGGCGCGGGGGGTGACGTTCGTTCAGGTCGATGCGCCCGATTTTCGCGCTCCGTCAGACTTGTTGTTTGACGGCCTCCTGTGCGATCTGAATGGGGAACCGTCCGCCGCCATGAATGCCGTATGTACCCAGCGTCCCTCGCTGAGAAGTGGATCACCCGTGGTATTCACGCTCAAGCTGGCAGGCGTGGAGTCAGTCGCGGGCGCGGTGGCGCTCCGAGACAAGGTGGTAGTGCAAGCGCGCAAGGCGCGGTTCGCTCTCGTGGCGCAGACTCACCTGCCATCCAATCGGCGGGAATTCACGTTGTTTTTCGAAACCACCGGCGGCCCTGCAGGGCGGTAGCGTCAAGGGAAGGGCACGAAAGTGGCGAGATGGACGCCCTGCCCGGACTGGGGGTTGGAGACGCGATTTCAGGGTGTGAGGTATTGGACAGCGCGCTGGAGCACGGCATCGTCACGGCGCAAATTGCCAGCGGGCACGCCGATGTCCGGGGCGACACCCACCAATTCCAACGGGGAGCCATCGGGCAGGAAGGCCTGCCAACTTGGCAGGTAAACGGTGACGCCGTTGCTGAGCGAGTGCGGTTTCGGATTGCCGGAGGCGCCGAAGCTGCTGGCCCCAATGAGCTGGCAGCGCTTCACCCGCTTCATCATAAGCAGGAAAGCCTCGCACGAACTCATATTGGCGGGACCCATGAGCACGGCGACTTTGCCAGTGTACGGTCTCGTGCTCGCGGTGAGTGTGCGCTCGGTCATCGAGGGACTACCGTGGTGGCGATGCTTGGCATACACTCCGGGTTCTACGTCGAAGCGAGCGGCGATTTGTTGGGCCAGGCGCTCATCACCACCGCTGTTGAGACGCAAGTCGATGATGAGGGCGGGGTGCTTGGTGAGTCGATCCAACTCCCCCTCGATCGCGGCGAGCAATTCAGGTTGATGCTGCCGCTCCCAGGAGTGAATCGCGAGGTAGCCGATGGCGTTGGCTGCCATGCCGGACCAAACCATGCGATGTGGCTGCTTCCATCCTTGAACCAGCTTGGGCAGCAGTTCCGGATTGGCATTTGGTGTCACATTGGGACGATGGGCAGGGAAGAGCTCATCCGAAACGGTGAGCCAGATGTGGATGTCCTTGGTGGCGGCCAACATTTGACCCGCGATTTCGGCGAAGTGGCGTGGCGATGACGCTTTGCTCAATTTCGGCTCAAAAGTCTTCCACTGGGCCGGCCATTCCACACCATGCACGTCGAGGTAGGAGTAGTGGTTTTCAATCGCTTGGCGCAGTTCTTGTATTGGCCCGATGGGGCTGACCGCTGGCGATGATTTGTTCACGTCGGCACTCGTGCGGAATCGAATGAGCGATGGGGCGAGTAGCTCGCCTTGGGTGTTCCGAAATCCGCGGTGGGTCGCGCTATTGAGACCAATCACGTAATCATGTGACGGTTGTAATTGAACCCGGAGCACGCACTCACGCGCCGATTGCCATCGGGGCTGGCCATTGAGTTTGGGAAATGACTCGCCGCCGCCGGTGAAGGAGTAGCCGCTTTGATCCATGGCCTGATTGAATGTCACGGTGATCTCGCTGAGCGAAGCGGCCACGGATCGAGCACCATCTTTCGGAACAGTCTGGATCACTCGCGGGGCCTCAGCGTGAATTGAGTGGGCGAAACCAGCGATAAAAAGCAGAGTGGCCGGGAAGGTGGCTTTTCGAGTGGCGAGTGGCCGTTTGAGCCTGCCCGGCGGCGATTGGGCCTTGGGCAAGAGCGGACGGAGCGAGTTGAGACAGGAGATCATGGCGGCATTTGACGTTTAAGCGTCAGCCTTTGTTGGTTAAGCGCGCTCCGACCTCGGTGCAGAGGCCGAGGAAGGTGCGTTCGGCGAGGTTGAGGGGGCGGGACTTGAGGTGGGCGGCGACCCAGTCGCGGCGGAGGCGGGTTTTGGGGAGCGGGAGGCTGACGAGTTGACGGGCGGCGAGTTCGGTACGGGCGGTCCATTCCGCGGCGATGGCGACGCCGAGGCCGAGTTTGGCGAGTTCCTTTATGGCTTCCGTGCTACCGAGTTCGATGAAGCTGGCCGGCCTCTGGCCGAGCCGTCGGAAGTAATTGGCGATCATATCGAAGGTATAGCTGCGACGACTGGCGACGATGTACGACTGGCCGGCGAGGTCCCGGGGTTTCGGCGGGGTGCCGGCCCATGGGTGGTTGGGGCTCACGAGGAAGACGAGTTCGTCGGAGAAGATCGGGTGGCAGCGGAGCAGGGTGCTGTCGTGCGGGCGGAGGCAAAGGCCGAGGTCGAGGGTGTCGTTTTCGATGTGGGTGATGGTTTCGGGCGAGGTGCCTGGGGCGACGGCGATGCTGAAGAGTGGGAATGACTCTTTGAATTCACGGAGGACGGTGGGGAGGACGAACTGGGCGGTGGCCGTGGTGGCGCCGATCCGGAGTTGGCCGCGCGGGGCCTGGTCGAGGGCGCCGAGGCTGGCGCGGGCCTGGGCCATTCGGCTCTGGATGGCATCGGCATGGGTGAGGAGTTCGCGGCCGTGGTGGGTGAGGAAGACGCGGCGTCCCTGGCGGTGGAAGAGGAGGCAACCGAGGTCGGTTTCGAGGGTGCGGATGGCATGACTGATGGCCGATTGGGTGAGGTGCAGGGCGTCCCCGGCCTTGGTGAAGCTCCCTTCGCGAGCGAGCACGGTGAAGGCGCGGAGTTGACGAGAATCGAGCAGCGGCTCCATGCATGAATGGAATTCATGTTTGGCACAAAAACAATAGCGCATCGTTTATGGAGGGTCTGCGTTGGCTGGCATGCGGGCTGCGATCAGGGGATGGCATGTCCGGCCAGGCCGTTCCGCCCACCACCCGTCGCCGCGCGCCCCGCCTTCGCGTGGCGGGAAAGCCATTGCGGCTGGGGTTTATCGCGGTGGCCGACTGTGCGCCACTATTGGTGGCGGAAGCCGAGGGATTGTTTGCCCGGCATGGGCTGGATGTGCGGCTAAGCTGCGAGGTCGGGTGGGCGACGATCCGCGAGAAACTGGCGGGGGGTGAGCTGGATGCGGCACATGCCGTCTGCGGATTGTCGCTGACGATGCCGCTCGGCCTGCAGGGGCCGCCGTGCGATGTGGGGACGGCATTTGTGTTCAGCCTGCACGGGAATGCGATCACTCTGGCGCAGGACCTCTGGCGCCGGGGGGTGCGCAGCGCGCCTGACCTGGGAATGCTGGTGCGCAGTCAACAGACGCGGCTGTTCACTTTCGCGAGCGTTTCGCAGACTTCGGCGCATCATTTTATGCTGCGCCGCTGGATCGCTTCGGCCGGGCTTGACCCGCAGCGGCATGTCCGGCTTATCGTGCTCCCTCCGACGCAGATGGCGGACAGCTTGAAGGCGGGCTTGATCGACGGCTATTGTGTGGGCGAGCCGTGGAATTCGGTGGCCGTGGCCGATGGATCGGGCTGGGTGGCGGCGACGAGTGCTGAGATCCTGCCACGGCATCCGGAGAAAGTTTTGCTCGTTTCCGGATCCTTGATGCGCGAGCGAGCGGATGAACATGCCGCCTTGATTCGCGCGCTGGCGGAGGCGTGCGCGCACTGCGATGATCCGGCGCGGCGGCGGGGAGTGGCCGCGGTACTGGCGACGGGAGGTCATCTGCGAACGACCATTCCTTTACTGGAAAAATCATTAGTCGGGCCGTTCGATACTGGGGTCGGTCAGCCGCGTCCGGCGGACGATTTCTACATTTTCCACCGCGGGGACGCCAACCGGCCGACGCTCGAAAAAGCGCGCTGGGTGGCGCGCGAGTTGACCGCCCACGGAGTGGTGCCGGTTGAGCAGGCGGCCGCAGTCATGCGGATCGTTTCGAGCGCGTGGCGCGAGGACGTGTACTCCGACGCGCTGGCGGCGCCCCCGGTTCGATCCGCCGACCGCGACCAATCGCTAACCAAACCATCATGAAACGCCACTTATCCACCTCCGATCCCAGCGCTCGCACGCGGCGGTCGTTCCTCATGACATCCGGGCTTGCCGGATTGCTCGCCGGTGTGCCCAAAGGGTGGGCCGGAGGTGTGACGGCGAGCACCGCCCCAGAAGTGAGCCGCCTCAATCTGGGCATCATCGCCCTCACTGACTGCTCAACCCTCGTCATCGCCCACGAAAAGGGATTGTTTAAAAAGTACGGCCTGCAGACCACGATTTCCAAGGGCGCCAGCTGGGCAGCCATTCGCGACTCGCTGGCCAATGGTGACTTGCACGCCACTCACATGCTGCTCGGCATGCCGATTGCGAGCACGATGGGGTTGGGGGGAGCGCCGAAGAAGCCGATGGTGGCGCCATTCGTGATCAATCGGAACGGTCAGGCGATCACACTGAAAAAGGAGCTGGCCGGCAAGGTAGCCGCGGATCCAGCGGCGTTGAAGCCGATGGTGGAGGCGGCCAAGGCGGCCGGACGCCCGATGACATTCGCCATGACGTTCCCACCGGGCACGCATGCCCTGTGGCTTCGGTACTGGCTGGCGGCGGGCGGCATCAATCCGGGCGATGCGGCGGGCGGGAAATCGGACGTCTCGCTGATCACGATTCCGCCGCCACAGATGGTGGCGAACATGAAGGTCGGAAAGATGGATGGATTTTGTGTCGGTGAGCCGTGGAATGCACGAGCCATCGCTGACGGCATCGGGTACACGGCCACCACGACCCAGGCAATTTGGAAGGACCATCCCGAAAAAGTCTGCGGCTTCACGGAGGAGTTTGCCGGAAAGAATCCAAAGACAGTCAAGGCCGTGCTCAAAGCACTGCACGAGGCGAGTGTCTGGGCCGATGCCATGGAGAACCGCACCGAGATGGCCCGCACCGTGAGTGCCGCCACTTATATCAACTGCCCGCCGGAGACGATTCTCGGACGACTGCAGGGGAAATACCTGTTTGGGGACGGGCGAAAATTGCGGGATCCCGACTACATGATTTTTAGCGAGCGAAATTGCAATTACCCCCAGGCCAAACACGCCCTGTGGTGGCTGACTCAGCTGCGCCGCTGGGGGTTCACGGATGCAGCGCCCGATTACGCCGGAGTGGCCAAGCAAGTCATGCGAGCCGATCTTTACGAGGAAGCGATGAAAGAGATCGGCTACGCGCACGCCGGCTCCTCCGACGCGCCGGAAACGTTGTTCGACAACGTCATCTTCGATCCCAAGGGCGATTTGGAAGCCTACGCCACTGGCTTCAAAGTTCACACCATCAAAGGATAACAAATCACTCAACGCCGGTCCGTCCGGCTGCCCGACATGGTTGCCATACAAAGAATCAACTGGAATGCCTTGGTGCTTCCGATACTGGCCGTGCTCGCCTGCGGCCTGGTTTGGACCGGCATCGCCGGGCGCGAAACGACGACGACGAGCGTTGACGATTTTGGCGACCCGGTGGTGACGACGCGGCGGGCGGGCGTGGCTCAGGATTTGCCGACTCCAACGGAAACGTGGCGTGCGAGCCGAGCGTTCATCGTCGAGCCATTCGCGAAGCGCGGCGAGATGGATCAGGGGATTCTGCGGTTCACGTGGCTTTCGTTGAAGCTGGTGCTGCAGGGGTATTTGCTGGCGCTGTTGGTGGGTACACCTCTCGGGTTTGTGCTGGGGCTGTCCAAGTCAATGGCGCGGGCGCTGGATCCGATCATCGAAGTCCTGCGACCCGTTTCACCATTAGCATGGTTTCCACTTGGGTTGGTGCTCTTCAGCAGCCTGAAGCTGTCGGAGGGGGGGCAAGTGATCTTTGGTCCGTCGGAAGCGGCGGCGCTGTTTACCATCGCGATCTGCTCGATGTGGCCCACGGTGGTCAACACGGCGGTGGGCGTGCGCAAAGTGCCGCAAGATTATTTGAATGTCGCGCGGGTGTTGCGGCTCTCGAAGCCGAAAACCCTGATCAAAGTGCTGCTCCCGGCGACGATGCCGTATATGTTTACGGGATTCCGACTCTCATTGGGCATTGCGTGGCTGGTGATTGTGGCGGTCGAGATGCTGACCGGCCGGCCGGGGGTCGGCGGCTTTATCTGGCAGGCCTACAACGCCGGCAGCTACGCCCACATCATCCTCTGCATCCTGACCATCGGGATTGTTGGCTTGGTCCTTGACCGGACGATGTCGGCCGTCGAACGCCGATTCAAAACCGCATGACGCTCATGTCTTTCCTTGAACTCGAGCGAGTGAGTCGTTCCTTTGGCGGGCGGCCGGTGTTGCGAGATGTGAGTCTTTCGGTGGGGGAAGGGGATTTTGTCGTGCTGATCGGCTATTCCGGGAGCGGAAAAACGACATTGATGAATCTATTGGCCGGACTGATCGAGCCAGAAGTCGGACAAGTGAGGATGAACGGGGAGCGGGTAACGGGGCCAGGACCGGAGCGGGGCTTGATGTTCCAGAACTACGCGCTGCTGCCGTGGCTGACGGCCAGTGAGAACATCCGGCTGGCCGTGGACGAGCGGCACCCGGAGTGGTCAAAATCGGATCGAGCGGCCCAGGTCGAGCGGTTTGTGAGAATGGTCAAGCTGTCGCACGCGGCGGGGAGGTATCCGAGGGAACTTTCGGGCGGCATGCGCCAGCGGGTCAGTCTGGCGCGCACTCTGGCAATGGAACCCCGTGTCCTGCTGCTGGACGAACCACTGGGAGCGCTTGATGCCTTGACGCGTGCGCAACTGCAGGACGAGATTGCCGAGATTTGGCAGCGCGAGCGCACGACGGTTGTCTGGGTAACCAACGATCCGGATGAGGCGCTGCTCATGGGCGACAGAGTGGTTCCGTTGCTGCCAGGGGATGGCGAGGGCGCGAGGCTGGGAAATTCGCTGGAGATTGATTTTCCCCGACCGCGCGATCGCGTCGCGATTGTGCGCACCAGCGGCTACCAGGAGCTTCGGCGCACTCTGATGGGGACGTTGATGGCGGCGCGGTCGCGCGGAGAGGAGGCGCGCACACGCGCGGTCCGTCCGGACATTTTGCCCGAAGACATCATGACGGTGGATACGGTGCGTCGTCGACCATTTCGCGGACCACGCCGGGCCTCGGAGAAGTCAACGCCATTACCGGGGGTGTCAGCATGAACGATCCGCATACCCCACCAGCGGTGCTCGCGGGAGCGCCGATGCTTGAGCTCGACCGCTTGAGCAAGTCATTTCCGACGGCGCATGGATCATCGGTCATCGTGCGCGAGTTCAGCCTGAAGTTGGGTCGTGGCGATTTTTGCACACTGATTGGTCATTCGGGGTGCGGAAAATCAACGGTGTTGTCGATGGTGGCGGGCCTGAGCGAGCCGACGGCAGGCGGGATGATTCTGGGGGGACGGGAGACGGTCGAACCGGGACCGGATCGTGGAGTGGTGTTTCAAAGCCCTTGTCTGCTACCGTGGCTAAGCGCGTTCGAAAACGTAATGCTAGGGGTGAATCAAGTGTATTTCACGGCCGACCGCGCCGAGCGGCGACAACTGGCGGAGTATTATCTTGAGGTGGTGGGGCTGGGCGATGCGCTCCACCGGTATCCGGCCGAATTGTCGCAAGGGATGCGACAACGGGTGGGGATTGCGCGGGCTTTTGCGCTGCAGCCAAAAATGCTGTTGCTGGACGAGCCCTTCGGCATGTTGGACGCGCTGACCAAGATGGAATTGCAGGAGGTGCTGCTCGACCTCTGGCGCGCCTTCCGAATCACCACGCTGATGGTCACGCACGACGTCGACGAGGCGATCTTTCTTTCGGACCGTGTGGTGATGATGACGGATGGCCCGGAGGCGGAGGTGGGCGACATTCTGCGCATCCCGTTTGCACGGCCGCGCCAGCGCGCCGCCATCCTCGCCGATCCCGAGTACTACGACCTCCGACACTATCTGATCGATTTTCTGAACGAGCGCTCCCATCACCGTCCGAGTCGGGAGGCCGGCTTTCGTCCATCCGCGGGGCTGGCTGAAGAGTACGCCCGCCATGCCCACCTGGCTTCGGCTGCGACCCCACCGCTGGCCGAAGCGTTCGCACAGCCAGTCCCCTGACCGAACGCGATCGCGCATCGCTGGGATTGGGTGCTATTTTTCCAACACATCCATGTCTACTTCATCGCTCATTGTCGCCAGCCTCATTGGCGCGACCACCATCAGCCTGGCCGGCGAAGTCGGCACCGTGACCGCGGCGGACGCCAAGTCCCCGCCAGCACCGAGCGCCGCGAATGACGACGCGGGTTTTGGCTTTGTCATGGCGGCGCTGGATTTTTGACCTCGTTCGAGGCACTCAAGGCACTCGACGCGCCAGTTGCGGCCCGGATCCTGCTGCATAGGGTGCTTTCCCGCCTTTTTCACAAGAATGATTCCCCAGATCCCGAGCAATGCCCCGTTCACACCCGAGCAAATCGAGTGGCTCAACCGCTTTTTTTCCGAAGTCTTCAGCCAGGGGGGCTTGGCGGCGGCGTCGAGTGCGCCAAAGCGGCCGCTGCTCGTTTTATTTGGGAGCCAGAGCGGCAATTCGGAAACCCTGGCGAAAAAGGTGGGCCGCGAGGCGTCGGCCCGCGGGTTTTCGCCGCGGGTCGCCGGATTGGAATCGGTGAGTGCCGCCGATTTCAAGCAGGAGTCACCAGTACTGATCATCACGAGCACCTGGGGAGAGGGGGACATGCCGGACAACGCCGCCGGATTTTGGGACGGTCTCAACCAAAATGGCTCATCCCCCAACCTGGCGGGAGTTCAGTTTTCGGTATTGGCGTTGGGTGACCGAAACTATGGGGACACGTTTTGCCTGGCGGGCCGAAAACTCGACCAGCGGTTAACCGAACTCGGGGCGAGCCGGTTGGTGGAGCGGGTCGACTGCGATGTGGAATACGACGCCCCAGCGGCCGAGTGGATGTCCGGTGTCTTCGAGGCTTTGGGCGCGACGGAATCGATACCCGCGGCAGCGGCTGACGGCGGAGGGCTGGCGACGGCCGGAATAGCGATGGCACCGGCGGCGGAGGCGGAAGATGCCTATTCGAAGCAGCATCCGCTGGTCGCGCCGTTGATTGCGAATCACCGACTGAACGGCAAGGAATCTGCTAAGGATACGAGGCACATTGCCTTTTCGATCGAAGGATCCGGCCTGAGTTACGAGGTCGGCGACGCCCTGGGCGTCTTCCCCGCTAATTGTCCAGACGTTGTGGCACGGGTGATGGAGTCTCATCGCCTGGATCCGGAAGCGGTTGTACCGCTGCCGGGCGGCGGGGAAGCGCCTCTGCGCGTGGCCTTGGAGCGCCACTACGAAATCCGATCGCTGGTCGGCGTGGCCGGCGAACCGTCGGCGATTCCGGCGGGCTTTGTGGAACGGCTGCGCCGGCTGCAACCGCGCCTGTACAGCATCGCCAGCAGTTTGAAGGCCCATCCCGGCGAGGTGCACCTGTGTGTCGGTCGGGTGGCCTACGAAAAGGACGGTGTCGCCCACAAGGGTGTGTGCTCGACATTTTTGGCCGATCGCTTGGCGGTGGGGGACACCGCTGGCATCTACGTCCAGCGGGCGGCGCATTTCCGGCTCCCGACCGATGCTTCTCTCCCGGTCATCATGGTGGGGCCCGGCACGGGGATTGCGCCGTTCCGGGCGTTTCTCGAGGAACGTGCGGCGATTGGTGCCACGGGAAAAAACTGGCTCTTGTTTGGCGATCAGCACGCGAGCAGCGACTTTCTGTATCGTGAGGAAATCGAAGCCTTTGTGCGCAAGGGGATTCTCCACCGGTTGGACACCGCGTTTTCGCGCGACCAGGAGCGCAAGATCTATGTCCAGAACCGTATGATGACGCAGGCGATGGAGTTGTTCACGTGGCTCGAACGCGGGGCGCATTTTTACGTCTGCGGCGATGCCAGCAAGATGGCCAAGGATGTTGACGCCGCACTCCATCACGTCCTCCAGACGATCGGAGGCAAATCGGCAGCCGGAGCCGCCGAGTATGTTTCGGCATTGAAAAAGACGGGGCGGTATCAGCGGGATGTATACTGAGCGGGCATGCGGCTACCGTGTCCGCCGCACGCGCAGGAACCGGCGGCCTTCTGGCAGGTCGGTGGGGAGCAGGGTGAGGGTGGTGGGTGGTCAGGATGCCGCTGAAGCCGAAATCGGCCGTGGTGGCCAAGATTTCGCTGTCACCGTCCACGTCATCCCCAGCGTGCCGGGGTGAGAGATTCACGCGGGTCTGGTACGCTGCCAGGGCGTTTTCACGGATTCCCTTGGCGCAGATGCCGCGCCGGGGTAAGCGGTGAGTCATGAGTATCCCCTTGCATACCCTTCGCGCCGGCGTGATCGGCACTGGATTTATTGCGCCGGTGCATATTGAGGCGTTAAAGCGGCTGGGAGTGCAGGTGACGGCGGTATGCGGGTCGACGGAGTCGGCGCGGGCGATGGCGGGGCGCTGGGGGATCGCGGAAGTATTTGGCGACTACGATTTCCGCGGGTTGATCGCTTCCCCGAACGTCGACGTGGTGCATATTACATCGCCAAACAAAGCGCATGTCGAGCAGTCGCTGGCGGCGCTGGGGGCCGGGAAGCATGTGGTGTGCGAGAAGCCGCTCGGGATGACATCGAGGGAAACGGCGCGAGTGGTCGAAGCGGTCCGGAGGGGCGGGGCACGGGGGCCAGTGTTTGCGGTGAATTACATGTGTCGATTTTTTCCGGCGGTGCTCCAGATGCGGGCGATGGTGGCGCGGGGCGATCTGGGGCGGATCATTCATGTGCAGGGGCACTTTTTTCAGGACTGGTTGCTGGAGGAGACGGATTTTAATTGGCGGGTGGTGGCGAGCGAAGGGGGGAAGCTGCGGGCGGTGGGTGACATCGGGACGCATTGGATCGACGCGGTGTCGTTTATTCTCGGGGCGCGGGTGAGCTCGGTGTTTGCGCACGTCGAGACGTTTCACAAGACGAGGCTGAGGCCGCGCGGTCAGGTGCAAACGTTTGCCAAGGCTGATCCAAAGGCGATGGAGCGCTACAAAGTGGACACGGAGGATTTTGGGAGCGTGCTGCTCAAGTTCGGCCGGGCGAAACACGGGCACGTGGCGGGCGTGCATGCCAATGCCTCGATTTCGCAGGTGGCCGCCGGGTGGAAGTGCGACCTGATGATCGGGATTTACGGGACGAAGGGCAGTGTGCAGTGGAATTTTCAGGATCCGAATGAGATTCGGGTCGGGCGTCGCGATGCACCCAACCAGGTGTTGCAGCGCGGGACAGCGGGTTTCAGTGAGGATGTGGCCGGATTCACCGACAATCCGGGCGGGCATCCCGAAGGATTTCCGGATGCGCACAAGATGCACTATCGCGCGGTGTACGAGCAGATTGCGAGCGGAAAGCGACCGGCCGGGTTCTTCGCCACGGCGGCCGATGGCCACCATGAGGTGGAACTCTGCGAAGCTATTCTTCGGAGCAGCCGGGCGCGCGCCTGGGTGGCGGTGTGAGGCGAGGCGATCTGAACCTATTTTGCGAGAAAGTGATTGCCTTTGTGGTGACTGCTCGCGGGTGAATACCGAATGCCTTATGGCGGCCGCAGCCGGCCCTCGCAGCGCTATCCTTCGATCACGAAGAAGGGACTGAGGCGGGCGAAGAAGGGCGTCGGCGAACCGGTAGTCGGGCGCACGATGAGGATGCGGCGACCGACCGAATCAATCACTTCGACCTCGGACTCGTCCGGCCTCGACCACGTCCGAAGATCCGTGGAGACCTGGGGAGCCAACTCGAGGTATGAGCAAATGGCGCACTGGCCCACCGTAGCGCGCGGATTGAAGTGGGCGATGAGCGCAATGCGCGGGGGTTGTCCTGATTTTTTCAGGACTTCGAATCCGATGGTGGGGGTGGATTGACCATCACGAGGCGACGAGCCGAGCGCCCATTCCGTATAGGCGTCGAAGCCGTCGGCGTCGTCGTCCGAAAGCGGCGATACGACGCTTCCAAACCACCGAGTCGACCAGGCATCGAATGACTCGGCCTCGGAGTCGGCGATGAAGCGGAAATCGGCATCCGGTTGAAGCGGTCCTGGGTAGGCGCTGGCCCGAGCGCCCACCACATCGACGGACGACCAAGTCGCGGCGACCCATTCGGCGGCCGGCGAGTCGCGGCGGGCGATGCGCGGGGAGGGTGCGGGGAATGGGAGGGAGGAGAGGTCGAGATGGTCGACGCCATACAGCCCAGCTTTCCACCAGGCACTCCGCGATGGAGTATCGAGCACGGCCGAGTTCGAATACCAAGAGTTGACGTGCAGGTCGAAGGTGGCCCGGGCTGGGGAATTGGGCAATTGGTGAGCGGCGATAACATCGACGAAAGTGCCGCCGGAGACGAAGACAAAACCGCCCTCGGCTTGCAGGCTTGGGTAGTTGGCGGCGACCGGGAGCGTATCCAGCGCGGTGAGTTTGCCGGTGGACTCGTTCCAAGCGATGACATGGAGCGACGAACCGGCCGGGCTGGTCGGGCTCCAGTCGAGGCGCGGTTTGGTGAGCAGCAGGTGACGGCCGACGGTGACGGCTGCAGCATGGGCGCTGTAGTCGGCGTGGGTGGCGTCGAGCAGGAACGCTTGGGATCCGTCGTAGGCGAGGGCTTCGATCAGCGCGTGGCCGGTCCAATTGGGAAATCCGTTGGGATCCGGAGTGGTTTCGGGGCGGGAGGTGAACAGGATCTGGCCGCCGGCGCTGGTGCGGTAAAGACCCTGGAGCGTGCCGGGAAGGCTGGCGGGCGGCGTGCGGGATGGACGCGTGGGGTCAGTCAGATCGATTTCCTGGACCCAGATTTCATCGGTCCACTGTCCGTTCTTCGAGCCCCATCCATTCCAAGACACGAGCAAGCGATCAGGCGCCGAGATGAAGGCTCGTCCACCACCGGACTGGGTGGATTCCGGGACCAGCGACTCGCGGACGACGACGCGGGGAGCCGCGACATCGGCGAGGTCGATGACCAGATAGTCGCTGGTGGCGCTGCCCCACCATGGCCAGAGGGCATCGCCGAAGGCACCTCCGGCCGGGACAGCGATGTCACAGGCGAGGCAGCGGAGCCAGAACCCGCCGCCGGAAACTTCAGTCGGGTACCACAGCAGTCGGCCGTCCGGCAACCAGTGGGCGCGCATGGCGGATACACCCGAATTCCAACCGGAGTCGACCTTTTCGCTGATCGCCCGACCGGCAATTCTCGGGGCGGCCGGGTCGACGATGTCGATGGTGAGGGTGGTGAACGTGCGCACGAATTCCCACGTTCTGGAGGCCGGGTCGGTGGGGTCGGCCACGACTTCGCGCTGGGCGTTGAGTTGGAGAAGAATGGTGACGACGGTGCCGCGCCGTGCCAAGCCCGCCACTTCGCCGGGCTGAGCGAGGTCGAGGACCGAAAGGGTCGATTCGGGTTCCGATTTCGGAGTGATCCGCAGGTGGGCGTGCCGCATGGCCTGAGCGGGGTTCCATTGATAGGAGTCGCCATTTTCCGCCTGGACGAGGACATCGCCGGCGGGGAGCAGGGCATCGACCGGCCAGGCGATGTCGAGGGTGGAGAGATGAAGCGGTTGGTCGCGGTTCGTGACGTCGACCACGGTGAGTTCGGTGCCGCTGATCGAGACCAATTTGTCATCCACGAGTCGGGCGCGTCGGGCGTTAAAGCGGTGGGCGATGAATCCGCGAGTCCGGAGCCCGTCATTGGTCACATCGACCAGTTGCATGCCCTGGCGATATCCTTGGTCCGAGCCCCAGGAGGACAGCGGGAAAGCCAGGAGCCCGGCCTCGCGGAAGAAACCGATGGCCTTGTCGTCATAGTTGCCTTCGCTCCACGATCCATGGTTTTCGTCGCCGAAACGCAGGCGGGCGCTGAGGGACGGCCGGCTGGGGTCGGCCACATCGAACAGGGAAACCGCGACGCGAAAATCCTCGACGCCCAGCGAGAGGAGACGCGTGCCATCGGCAAAGGCCTCCAAATAGGTGGAGAAACCCGGCACTTCCAATTCGCCCAGCATCCGCAAGTCGCGCGGGTCGCTCACGTCGATGCAGAAGAGCGGGTCGATTTGGCGGAAAGTCACGACATGCACGCGATCGCCGTCGAAGCGGGTGCCGAACAAGCGTTCGCCCTGGCCCACCACGAGCGAGTCGAGAGGGCGCGGGAGACCGGGTTGGGCGCTGAGGAGCGCGTGCGGGACGTCCCAAGTTTCGACTTTGGCGCCGTCCGCCTGGGTGACCGTGGTGAGGATGCCGTTGGCGCCATTGTAGCTGAGGTGGAATTTGCTTTGCAGGTGACCGCCGATGGGGAAAGTGGCGCCGATGCCGAGCGGCTGATCGGGGGTGCGGAGGTCGATGGCATGAAGGATCGATCGATAGCCGAGGCTGGACGTCCACGCGTCGGTGGAAACGAAGAGGAAGTCGAGCGTCGCGTGGATCACGGTGCGCCAGGACCAAACGCCATCGGGATTGGGTAAATCGAGTTTGCCTCGCACCCGAGGGGCGGAGGGATCCGCGAGGTCCAGGGCGAGCACTTGGGTCTTCGAGTGGTAGGTCGTTTCCGCTTTGGCCGGATCGGTTACAGCTTCGGTCCGTTGGCTGACCACACAAAGCAATGACCCAACGAGCCGGCTTTCGAGAAATCGCCCGTCCACCGGGATTCGGGTCGTCTCCTCCAAGGACGAACCGCGGTGCCGGACCAACCGGATTTCCGACGTCTCGGTGCCGTAATTGGCATCGTAACGGTTCACCAGCAGGGCGACGTGTTCCGGCCCGATCAGGTACATGTCTTCGCCGACGGCGGGCAGGCGCAGGCTGGCCACGCGTTTCGGGGCCGAGGCGTTGGTGAAATCGAAAACCTGCAATCCGCGCAGTGAATTGAAATAATAGAGCGTGCGGTCGCGCCACTTCCAAATGTCCGATTCTTCGACCGTTTGAGTGGACGGGGCAGTTTCGGCGCCGTTCTCGGCGCCGGCCGGGGCGAGGGCATCGGCTCGACCGGGTCCCATCGGTCCTCCCGGGCCGCCGGCGGATGGATTCGAGAAGGTCGTTTGGCCCGCGTAAAAGCCGTAGGGAAAGGGGTCGGTGGCGCTCGTCTCTATCAGAATGTTCTCCAGGGCCAAGCCGTCCGGGAGGCGAATTTTTAGTGTGCCGGCGGGGCCGGGCAGGTGCGTGATTCCGACGAGTTCCCACGGGCTGGCGGCCGAGGGCCGTGACTGGACACGGACTCGGCGGGTTCCCTCGGGGATGCGCAGGACGGCGGCACGGTCGGAGTGGGTGTTCCAAACCGCCCCTTGAAACTCCGCGCCTGTCGCGTTCGGCGTCGCCGCGCCCAGCGCCATGGCCATACCTACCAGCTCCCACACGTGTCTGAGTGTTTTCATGGGATATACGGGGTCAGGGGTTAATCGGGAATGTCGTGCGGTGGCGCCGAGGAGTCACGCCCAGCAGAAGAGCCGCCGGCCGAACTATCGAGGCACAACGCGACGATAACGTGTCCGGGGGACCAGTCCGGTCAAGTGCGAGAGAGGGAAATGTGTGGGAGGTCGGTGGGAGGCGGGCGGAGGGCGGCGGAATGGTAAGGGGTAAGGGGTAAGGGGTAAGGGGTAAGGGGTAAGGGGTAAGGGGTAAGGAATTCACGGGTCTCTTTGAAATTGACATCATACCACCGCGCGACGAGGCGGAGGTTTTTCGCAACCCGCTCGGCATTTACGTAATATCTTTCAGCTGGAGCAAGGAATTCACCGAACCCGTCACCAG
>JBJXFS010000209.1:0-7700 GCA_046155625.1 Verrucomicrobiales bacterium
GCCTCGCTGCCGAAAATCGAACTGCATTGTCATCTCGGTGGATTCGCCACCCACGGCCCGCTGCTGCACGAGGTGCGGGCCGCGGCCGACTGGCCCGACCAACTCCCGCCATGGGTCGAACCGCCGCTCCCTCCCGATTGGCCCGATCCCGCCGCGCCCATCGGATTGGATCGCTACCTCCACCTCGGCGATGCCACCGGCCGCACCCTCCTGCGCGACCCCGGCTGCCTGCGACGCCAGTGCGAACTCCTCTACGACCACCTCGTCGAACACAACATCGCCCACGGCGAAATCCGGTGCTCGCCCAACAACTACACCTCGCCCGGTCGTTCCGCCTTCGACGTCCTCTCCGACATCCGCGCCGCCTTCGAAACCAAAATAAACTCAGCACGCGTCCCGCGTGAAGAACCCGTGCCCGCATGCGTCCCGCGTGGCGTAGTTGTGCCCGCAGGCGTCCCGCGTGGCGGAGCCGTGCCAGCCGCTGTCCCGGCGGATTCACCCGAGACTTCCCGCCTCTTCACCCCCTTCGACCGCGACGCCGAATATCACCAAACTTGGCGCGATCTGCCGCATCGCTACCAACCGGGCGCCACGGTCTTCGCGACCTTCAGGCTGGCCGATTCTCTGCCCCGCGCCGCCCTGGAACGGTGGGCGGAAGAACGGGACCGCTTCTTGGCCGCGCACCCGAAACCGTGGGACGAAAAAACCTGGACCGCGTTTCGCCGCGAGTTCCCCGAGCGTCTGGAGGCTTGGCTCGACGAGGCGCGAGGCGATTGCCTGCTGCGCGACCCGCGGATCGGCGTGATGGTGGAATCGGCGCTGAAGCATTTCGATGGTGACCGGTACGTTTTGGACGCTTACGCCATCATGCCGAACCATGTGCATGTCATTTTCAAGCCGTTGGCCGGGCATGAAATGGGCGCCATTTTGCACAGTTGGAAATCGTTCACGGCGAAAGAAATCAATCGCCTCCTCGGCCGCCGCGGGCAGGTCTGGGAGCACGAGTCGTTCGACCACCTGCTGCGCAGCGCGGCACAGCTGAGAAGGCTACGCGGCTATGTCTTGGCGACTCCAGAACTGGCGGGCGTGTCGGATGGGTGGGGGGTGGGGAGTGGAATGGGGTTGGAGTTGGGGATGGGGCGTGAGGTGGTGGGGGAGGGGGAGGCCGAGAGTTGGGGAGTGTCGGCAAGCCAGAGGCTTGTCGATACCGCTGAGCCAAGCCGGGGGCTTGCTCTCACGGTGGCGCCGAGCCGGAGTCTCGTCGGGACGGGTGAGCCAAGCCGGAGGCTTGCTCCTACGATTCATCTCATCATCATTGCGACGCGGAAGGATGGGGGGGACCGGTCGGATATTTCGCGGCATGTGGCGTTGGCGATTACGGCGGCGGACCAGTGGAAGGAGGGGTGTCGGGTCGTGGGGGTGGATTTGGCGGGGTTTGAGGACCGGACCACTCGGGCGGCGCTTTTTGCGACCGACTTCGAGCCGGTCCATCGGGTCGGGCTGGCGGTCACGGTGCATGCGGGCGAGAACGACGATGCCGAGGGCATTTGGCAGGCGGTCTTCAAGCTGAACGCGCGGCGACTCGGTCACGCGCTGCATTTGAATCAATCGCCGGACCTGCGCCGTGCCGTGGCGGACCGGGGGATTGGGGTCGAGATGTGTCCGTTGGCCAACGTCCAGATCAAGGGGTTTGCGCCGGTGTCCGAGGCTGGGGAATGCGGCCCCTATCCCGAGTATCCGCTCAAGTCGTATCTCGAGGCCGGCCTGCGTGTCACGGTAAACACGGACAACATCGGCATTTCCGCTGCGTCGTTGACCGACAATCTCCTGATGGTGGCGCGTCTGTGTCCCGACCTGACACGGATGGACATCCTGCGCCTGATCGCGCACGCGGCGGCCACCGCGTTTCTCTCACCCGCTGAACGCGTGGAATTGATTCGGCGGATCGAAGATCATCTGACGGCAGGCCGGTACTTTTCGGCTTCAAACAACTGGCCTGCGGATCCAATCTGACCCGATGTCATGACGCTTCTCCACATTGTTAGCGAACAAACGATGCAAAATGTGCTGCCGGCGCTGGCGTTGCGACCGGAGCGTCTCATCCAGGTGCGGAGTGGTGGCGAGCGATTCGCCTCCGCCTCCCGCAACATTGAAGCGGCGCTCCGCGAGGCTGGCTTGGAACCTGAGTTCTTGGATTATCCACTGGCATCGGAATTCCCCGATTTGGAGCAAACGCGTAAAGCGATGAAATACTGGCTGCCGCTGTTTCCAAATGCTGTCGTGAATATCACGGGAGGAACAAAACTGATGAGTGCCGGCGCGCTGCTTGGCGCTCGCGAGTTCCCAGGCGCCTCAATCCTTTATTGCGACACTGATCAAAGGCGGTTTGTCTCGCTGGCGGAGCGCACTCTGCTGCCGCCGATGCCAGCCTTTGATGAGGCCGCCGGCGAGCTCACCTTGAGAATCGTCATGGCCGCGCACGGTCAACGACCGGACCAGTGGAAATTCGACACCGCCGATGACCGGCTTCTGGAGTTTGGACGAACGGCATTTGAGTTGCGAACCACCCACGCCAAACAACTTAGAGAGTTTGGGTATTCTAAGCAAGTACGAGACTTTTTTCGTTCGGAGAACGGCCACGTTCCGAAGGCCGCCGCTAAGTTGAATGCCCTGCTCGCAGCCGATGTCAGACAGGCCTTCCGAGGAGAACTTCCTGATGCCGTGCGGCAGTTTTTCGACGCTGCGCTGGCCGCCGGAGTGCTTGCTCGGGAACCATCGGGTGCGATACATCTGGCCGCACCTCCCCAAGGGCATAAATCCCAATCTCACGTCAACCGCATGGCTAATATGCTCGATGGCTCGTGGCTGGAGTTGGCGGTGCTCGACCGCGTTCGGCGCTCGCCGCATTTTGCCGATGCGCACTGGAGCGTGGAGCCGGTTTCGCCGGCGCAGGCACCCGAGGCGGCCTCGTTCGGTGAAACCGACATTATCGCACTTCGTCTGCCGCAGGGCGTCCTCCAGCTCATTTCGTGCAAGACAGAAGTGCGTGGGCCGCTCGAACACCTCGAAGCCCTCCGCGAACGCGCAACTCAGCTCGGGGGGCGATTTGCTCGAGCCACTCTCGCATTGCTCACGGCCACCAACGACGCGGCTCAAAACCTCCGCCGATGGGGGCGCTTGCTCGGCGTCGAAATTCTCATCGGCCCCGAAATCGACCGCCTCGCCGACTGAGCCCTGCTGTCCTGCGCTCCCACTAGGGCGTCGCTTGACGATTTGCCTTTGGCGCTGCTCCCGACAGTATCCCAGCGACATTCAAATCTCCACCCTCCACTCACGACTGCCATGCCCCAGACCATCCTCCTTGCCGTGACTGGACTGTCCCCTGCCGTGGTGACCGAGACCGTCTGGGCTCTTGCCAGGGAGAACCCGTCCACGCTTCCATCCCGCGTTGTGTTCATCACCACGGGCGTTGGCGCGGCGAGGATCAAGGAGCAGCTCCACAGCGCGCTGGCCGCCTTCGGCGGCCTGACCGCGTGGCAGGCTCTGCGCACGACCTTGAAAGCGAAGGACGACGAGCTCATCGCCGAGGAGCCGCGTCTGATCGGACGCGCCAACAAGGGGACCGGCACGCTGGACATCCTTGCCGACATTCAGACGCCGGAGGAAAACGACATCTCGGCCGGCTTCATCCTCGAAGAAGTGCGCCGAGTCACCATGAATCCGGACACGCCGCTCATCGCCAGCATCGCCGGCGGGCGCAAGACCATGGGCGCGTTGTTGTACGCCGCCGTCACGCTGATCGGCCGGGAGACTGACCGGCTTACGCATGTGCTGGTCAACGCCCCGTATGAGGGCCTGCCTGGCTTCTATTTTCCGGATCAGCCCGGCGGTGCGCTCATCGATCATGAAGGCAAACGGCACGCACCTGCGAAAGCGATAGTCCAGCTCGCCGACGTCCCTTTTGTCCCCCTCCGCAACCGATTTGACGACCTGCGCGACATGCCCGGAAGCTTTTCGGGGATGGTGCGGCGGTATGCCAAAACGATCAAGCAGGATGCCAAGCGGCCCGTGCTCATCGAGATCGGGTACCGGCAGAAATGTTTCTGGGTTGACGGAGCACCGATCAATGCCGGAGTCCGATCCCTGGCCATCCTGCATTTTCTCCTCACCGAGAATGGGGCAGGACGGATTCCCATCGGCCAGCCCGAGGCGGCTGAAACGATGCAGTCGTGGCTCAAAACCGCTGATTTCATTCCCGCAGGCGTCAAACCCGCAAAGGTCTCAGCAGATGACATCAGGCACGATCTTAGTGAGCTGCGCAAAGCGCTCAAGAAGGCGGCTGCGCCGTGGCAAATTCCCCAGCGCTCGCTGGCCTTTTCCCCCACCCGCGTCCAACTCCGTCAGCGAACCTAACGCCGGGCGCAGTCGCCCCATCCTGGAGGGGCGAGGCCGCCGCCCGCCCGGTTCTCCAGCGGCCCCATGTCCCGGGATGTCCAGAATTATGCCCAGCACCGCCGTCCGGGCGAAATGTCTCCAATGAAAGACACGACCATCACCTGCCCCAAGTGCGGAGCCGATATACCCTTCTCCGAAGCGGTTTCCCACAGCGTCCGCGAGCAATTCGAAGCCGACTTCGAACGGCGCCTCGCCGCCAGCAACGCCGCCTTGGAAGCACGCGAGCAGAAACTCGAAAAGGCGCGCGCCTCCCTCGCGGAACGCGCCGGCAACCTTGAATCGGAAGTCTCCACCCGGCTGGAACAGGAGCGCTCCAAACTGGCCGCCGCCGCCGCACTGGAAGCCGAGGAGAAGCTCGGGCTGGAGCTGAAGGCGCTGAAGGAAAACTTTCAGTCGCAGAAGGAAAAACTCAAACTGGCGCAGGCGGCGGAACTCGCACTCCTCAAACAGAAGCAGGAGTTGGAGGAGGCCAAGGAGGGCCTCGAGCTGAAGGTCCGGCAGACTCTCGACCAAGAACGCAAAAAGATCGCGGAAAAGGCCCGGATGGAGGGGGCCGAGGCCGAACGGTTGAAACTCGCCGATAAGGATGGGGTCATCAAGGGGCTCAAGGAACAGATCGCCGCCCTGCAGCAGCGGGCCGAGCAGGGGTCCATGCAGCTCCAGGGTGAAAGCCTTGAGCTCACCCTCGAATCGGACCTGCGGCTGGCCTTTTCCTTCGACGAGGTGACCGAGGTCAAGAAGGGCCAGCGCGGCGCCGACATCGTCCAGCGGGTCCGCACCCGCGACGGCTTTGACTGCGGCTGTCTCCTTTGGGAGGCCAAAAGAGCCCGGAACTGGTCGGCAGACTGGCCGGAAAAGCTCAAGGATGACCAGCGTGCGGCGAAGGCCGACCTGGCCGTGATCGTCACCACCTCGCTGCCGGAGGGAGTGCGGGGCTTCGGTTGCGTCGAAGGGGTCTGGGTGTCTGAGCCGCACCTCACTATCGCCCTGGCTTCCGCTCTGCGCCAGGGACTCCTCACCGCCGCGGTCCAGCGAGTCCAGCAGGCCAATCGCGCCGACAAGGCGCAGGCCCTCTACGACCATCTCTGCGGTGTCGAGTTCCGCCACCATGTCGAGGCCCTGGTTGAATCCTTCGTCGGTCTCCGAGACCAGCTCGAAGCCGAAAAACGATCCTTCCAAAAACAATGGAAGGAACGCGAACAGCAGCTTCAGAAAGCTCTCAACCACATCGCCATGCTGTACGGAGGCGTCCAGGGCATCGCCGGTCGCGAGGCCCTGCCAGAAATCCGGACCCTGTCCCTGTCCGGCCCAACCGCATAACCTTCCGGCTTCCGACCTCCCATCTCCGACTTCCACCCTTCGCCTGCCCCCGTCATGCCCACTGCCTGCATCAATCAACCTGACTGCCGCATTTCGCTTACCGGCGAGCGCCTCGAAGTTCATGGCCGCAACGAAGAGAGCGACCGTGACGAATGTTTGCGGGTGATTCCGCTGCGCGACTTGGATCGGCTCATCCTGAGCGAGTCGGTGCACGTCACGTCGCCGGCCATGGGCGAGATCCTGCGCCGCGGAATCCCGATCGGGTACTTCTCATGGAAGGGGCGGTTCCTTGGCCAGTTTCACCCGGCGGAAAACCACCATGGATTGTCGCGGCTCAACCAATATCGACGCACCCTCGATACCGAGTTTGCCCTCACCCTCTCCGGAAGGATCGTGACGGCCAAACTCTACAACCAGCGCCGCGTACTCCAACGCGTCCACGCGTCGCGCGTGAAAAATGCCGCCGTGGCGGCGCAAGAAGTGGTCAGCGATGTCGTCCCTCAGGCGCTGCAATTCCTCGACTCCCTCTTTGGTTCGATCCGTCGGATCCAGTCGCTCGATGAATTGCGCGGCTACGAAGGGACGGCCGCCGCCCGGTACTTCCAGGCCTGGGCCACCTTCCTCCCCGAGACCTTCCCCTTCGACCGCCGCTCGACCCGCCCGCCGCTCAACCCCGTCAACGCCTGCATCTCGTTCGGCGCCACCCTGGTCACCAACGAAATGACTGCCTTCCTCCACGCCCACGGCCTCGATCCAGCCCTCGGCCTCCTCCATACCACCGAAAACGGCCGATGGTCGCTCGCCCTCGACCTCATCGAACCGTTCCGCCCCGTCCTCATCGAAGCCCTCGCCCTCGACCTCTTCTCCCACCAAATCCTCAATGCCTCCCACTTCGAGTCCCGCGACGGCGGTGTCTTCCTCAATCAAGAGGGACGCAAAAAATTCTTCCTCCAATACGAACGCCGCATGGAACGCCAGTTCATGAGCGAATCCGCCGGCCACCGCACCTCCCTCCGCCAACAACTCGAAGCCCAAACCACCATGTTCAAAACCGCTCTCTCCCAACCCGATGCCTTCGAACCGTTTCTCGTCAATTGAGCGGCAGTCGGCGGTCGGAGGTCGGAGGTCGGCGGTCGGAGGTCAGTAGTCAGTAGTGGTCAGAATTAAGGGGCCTTGAATGAGCCACGGAAGTGACCGGTAGCGAGGGACACAGAGTCATGAAGCCAGGTGAGTCCCTGCGCCAGACCGAGCTATCACCAACTTTAAGAAACCAAGAACCAAGAACCAAGAACCAAAAACCAAGAACCAAGAACCAAGAACCAAGAACCAAGAACCAAGAACCAAGAACCAAAAACCAAAAACCAAAAACCAAAAACCAAAAACCAAAAACCAAAAACCAAAAACCACAATGGACACCTGGTGGTTCGACGCCTTTCCCCTCCTCCCTTACGAAAAATCCGCCCCCGGCGCCCGCGAAATGCTCAGCCTCGTCGCCTACGACATCTGCAACCAGAAACGCCTCGCCCGCGTCGCCCGCGTCTGCGAAGACTACGGCGTCCGCGTCCAATACTCCGTCTTCGAATGCCGCCTCGAAGAAAAAGAATTCCAGGAATTCTGGCTGCGCCTCATCGACGAAATCGACGAGTCCGAAGACCGCCTCGTCGCCTACAAAATCGACGCCAAATCCGCCAAAGAAACCCTCACCGCCGGTACGATGGTCTGCGCCGAAAAAGTCATCTGCTACCTCGTCTAGCCATGGGCAGGACAAGGGACTTCAACCACGAAACACACGAAACACACGAAACACACGAAATATCACGAGCTTACCACCTGCGATCCACTCACCCGTTGCGCGGGCGGCGCGTACAGACCAACGTATTGTTCTTTCGTGGTTGTTCCCATCCCGGTACTTTGGAGATAATCAA
>JBJXFS010000211.1:0-2800 GCA_046155625.1 Verrucomicrobiales bacterium
TCAACATGTTCGTCAACGGCAACTACTACGGCATCTATCACATTCAGGAGCATCCCGACGAAGATTACATGGGAACCTACTACCCCGGAGGCTCCGAAGATTATCATTTCACCACCGGCGCGACCAATGGAAGCCAGCACGACACCGAATCGTGGAGCGGCGTGTGGTCCCAGCTCAAGGCGTCACTGAACAACTACACCCAGGCTAAACGCTGGGTCGACGTGACCAATCTCGCCGATTACATGATCCTCAGCTTCTACGCCGGCAATGACTGGGACTGGAGCGAGAAGCACAATTGGGCCGCGGCCGGACCGCGGCTGCCGGACTGGGGTGGCTGGAAATTCTTTCAGCAGGATCAGGATATCTCGCTCCAGGCGCTGAATGCCAACAGCACCGACCAGACAGTGCCCGATGGCTTGTTCGGCGCCCTCATGACCCACGCTGACTTCCGCGTCCTCTTCCGCGACCGAATCTACAAGCATTTGTTTCACGATGGTGTGCTCACGCCCGCCAAAGCCGCCGGCTACTACGACCTGCGCGCCCTTGAAATTTACGACGCCCTGGTCGCCGAAACCGCGCGCTGGCAGCCGCCGAGCAGCGTCGGGCCGCTTCCCTGGGATCGCAACGGCGAGTGGACGGTGGAACGCAACTATTTGATGAACACGTATTTCCCGCAGCGCACGGCCGTGCAACTCACGCAGTTTCGCAATCGCGGGTGGTACCCGGTGGACACGCCCGAGATGAGCCGGCGCGGCGGCGCCGTCGATCCCGGCACCCAAATCCTGCTGACCGCGCCGGTCGGAGCGTCTATTTATTACACTCTCGATGGCAGCGACCCACGGCTTCCCGGCGGGGCGGTGAGTCCGTCGGCTATTGCTTATTCCGCCACGGTGAACAGCCGGACGCTGGTGGAGGCGCACGACGATGTGGTTGGTCGCGGCGCGGTGTGGAAATACTGGGTGAACGCGAGCGGTCCGGGCACCGAATGGAAATCGGCGGCTTTTGATGATGGCGCCTGGCCGCAGGGGGCGGTCGAATGCGGCTACGGCGACGGCGATGAAGTGACCAATGTCGGATTTGTCGACACGGATCTATCGACTTCCGGCGATCAGCGCAACATCACGACTTATTTCCGCCATGTTTTTCAGGTGGCTGACCCATCCGCCGTGACGGGATTGGTGGCCCGGCTGAAGCGGGACGACGGAGCGATCGTCTATCTCAATGGCCAGGAGATTTTCCGATCGGCGATGGCGGAAGGTGAGGTGACTCACACGACTCCGGGCAACGGTGGGGCCGGTGTGGCCGATGACGGGAATACCTGGTTCACCAAGACGCTCGGGCCCGTTGAATACACGCTGCTGTCCGGGGCAAATCTTCTGGCCGTGGAAGTCCACAATGCCAGCGCGGCCAGCAGTGATATCAGTTTCGATTTTGAATTGGTGGCCACGCAGCCGATCACGCCGCAACCGATCGTCATCGAGGCCGCGGCGGTGCTGAAAGCGCGCGCGCGGCTTGGCAACGAATGGTCGGCAGTGAATGAAGCCGCCTTCTTTCTCACCGGCACCCAACCGGCCGGCGCGGCCAGCCTGACGCTGACCGAAATCCACTATCATCCCGAGGGGGAGGGCAAAGGGGACACCGAATTCTTGGAGTTCACCAATACGGCCGATTACGCGATCGACCTGACCGACGTGAAGCTCGGGACGGCCGTAGTTTTCACATTTCCGGCGGGCATCGTGATGAGGCCGGGCGAGGCGGTGGTGGTAGTGAAAGACCCTGGGTTGTTCGACGCGCGGTACCGCACCGCAGGATCACCCTGGTACAAACCGGGCGTGCGGGTGGCGGGGAGCTGGAGCGGGTCGCTGGCCAATGGAGGCGAGGAGATCCTGGTGCTGGACGCGGCTGGCGGCACGATCTGCGAGTTCGCGTGGAGCGACGAGGGCGAGTGGCCCGGACGGGCGGATGGCCGCGGCAGTTCGCTGGAACTCCGGGCGCCCGCCGAGGCACCCGCGACAGTGGCCGAAAAGAACATCTGGCTGGCCGCCGCGGTGCATTGGCGACCGTCGTCCGAGTTTCACGGGTCGCCTGGCCGTGCGGGCGCCGGGCCGGACCGGCGGATCGTGATCAACGAAGCGCTCTCGGCTTCGGTGGCGCCGGCGGTTGATTTCATCGAATTGCTCAACGTGAGCGGCATCGATCAAAGCGTGGGTCATTGGTTCCTAAGCGATTCGTCGGATGACTACCGCAAATACCGGCTTCCCGCCGGGTTGAGCGTGGCTCCGGGTGGCTGGCTGGTGCTGGATGAGACGCACTTTAACAATCTCGCCAATCCCGGCTGCCTGGTGCCTTTTGCGCTCAGCGCGAGCGGGGACGATGTTTTTCTCATCGAGGCTGACGCCGAGGGGAACCTGTTGAAATTTGCCGATCGCATCGAGTTCGGCAGTGCGCCCGGCGGCTTGTCATGGGGGCTGTCACCGGACGGGGCAGGTTCCCTCGAGTTGTTGCGTGCGCCGAGTGTGGGGGCGGCCAATGCGCCGGTCCTGCTGGGTTATGGCCCGTGGGTGGCCGGAACATTTCCTCCAGGATCGGCCTCAAGCCTGACCGGACCGTCGGGGGATCCCGATGGCGATGCCTCGAGCAACTGGGCCGAATTTGCCTTCGTCACAGACCCGCTGACCGCTGACCAGCCGGACTTTGTGCTGACCGCGGGACCGGAAGGAAGGGTGACGGTAGTGTATCGCATTCGCGACGATGCGGCGGCAGTCGCGGCGGGGTTGGCGGTTTCCCAAGACTTGACCAA
>JBJXFS010000231.1:0-32123 GCA_046155625.1 Verrucomicrobiales bacterium
ATAATCAATGCCGGAATCACTCAAGGCACTAATGACCCGAATACTCAGCCAGCCGCCCAAGCGCCTTCCCTCTCCCGATAACGCGAGCCCCAGCCCACACCCCAGGTCGCGAGCCAAAGACCGCCCAACCCACCCCTCCCGCTACCTGAATCGCAAATACCTCACCATGCGGCATTTACCGAAATCGATTCCTCCAAAGAGCCCTCCCTCCCGCGTTCCCCCCGCCTCCCAAATCCCCCTCGCCACCTCAGGCCCTCCATATCCCTTGACACTCAACCCCTCCCAACCCTACCATCCTCCCAACCCTCTCAGCCGAAAGGCATTGGAGACTCAGTAGTGGAGGTAGTGACCTCTTGGAATGGACAGAAATCCTCCCAACCCTCTCAGCCGAAAAGCATTGGAGACCCAGATTGCGTATGAAGGGCAGGTAGTCACGGACCGAGATCCTCCCAACCCTCTCAGCCAAAGGCCATTGGAGACTACAGGAGGGAGGAATCTCGGACACCCACAGTGTGCTCGACGATGAGGGTAGCAGTTGATGGGTGTCCTGTATCGCCACCATGACAGCCCTCATCACCCAGCCGCGCCACGCAATCGCGCGCCGCACACCTTCGCCCGTCCCGCCACGCCCGAAAAGCTTTCCCCTCGCGGCACAGCGACCCCTGCCTCCGCTCTGATTACCTCACGCCTCACCCGCGAATCGTTCAACCAAGGTTAGCATGGTATTTAGATGCTGCCGAACGTTCAAGCGATGGCAACCCCACTAGCGGGGGCCAGCATTGAGCGCGGGGTTGACATGGAACTGCGGACGGTCATCGGAAACTGGGGGGCTAGTGGGGGTTGCCATCCGCGCCTGGTTCTGCGTTGTTGGATCTCAGGGCTCAATGTCTTCCAAGCGGATAACGTCTCCCTGCTTCTTCTGTTCTCTTGATCGGGAGATCCGAGCTTCGAAGCGCGGGTCGCTCTCAAGCTTGTAGTCGAAGTAGTCTTCTTCGTCCGCGAAGCCGATCAGGATTCCTGCTGGGCGTCCGTGGCGTGTGATCAACACCTCTTGGTCCTCGGCCTCCTTGAGTAAGGAGGTCAATCGATCTTTCGCTTCATTTACGGGTACTTTAATCATCTTCTTGAATTGAGTTGTCGGCCAGCCAGTCGTAGGATGTCGCCTTCGGGACCACCGCCAACACCGTGACTCTCTCCTCGTCGAGATCGACGTCGTAGTAGACTCGATGGTCGACTATCCTGAGGCGGTATTGAGGTCGGCGCAGCTCCCGAAGGCGCTTGATACGGCTTTTGCTTACCTTGGTTGGTTCGTGGCGAAGATGAGTCTCCATCGCTTCTCGGAGCGCCACTCGGATGTGGGCATCCAATCGGCGTAAGTCCTTATGGGCATCGCTAGTGAATTCGATCTCGAACGCCAAATGGCCATCGTATGGCCATAATCTGACTGGGTCAAGGCAAATACGAAGGCGCTCACTTTCTTGGCAGTGAAATTGAGCCTCTGTGTGGATTAACAGTTATGACTCACGGAGGCATTTGCAGGGCAAATGCCGCCTCGAAGGGCGGAATTCGTTGATGGGCTGTGCATACGATCATAATGACCAAATAGGCAGCCCTTGCCAAGAGGAAACGGAGGGTGTTTGGGGAGGAAATCAGGGCGTTTTCATCTGTTGAAGCCGTGTTGGGGGGGGGAGGCAAGTGGGGCAGGGATTAGGGATCGAAGAGGGCCACGAGTTTGGTGAGGATGGAGAGGCAGGCGAAAAAATGGCGGTAGGGGGAGGAGGGGGCCATGGGGTGGAAGGAGAAGAAAATGTGAAAAACCACTTGCATGGGGAGGGAGGCCCGGCATTGTCGCCCCTCCTTCTTGGCGAGGCTGGGTCAGTCTTGCTCACAGGATTTATCGGGAAGCGCTCCGGAAAAGAAGCGCCTGCTGAACGGCTGCCGTCGCGAGTGACGGGCGGCGTGGACGCGGTTCCCGGTGAGTGTTGCAAGAGGGGAGAGAAACGAGGGAAGACCGCCCGCAGAGTCCGCCATCGGAAACGCATTTCCGTCTGTTCGTCATGCCAACCATCCAACAACTTGTCCGCAAAGGCCGCACGCCGGCCCGCGTGAAATCGAAGTCTCCGGCGATGGAGAACTGCCCGGCGCGCCGTGGGGTGTGCTTGCAGGTGATGACGCGGACGCCGAAGAAGCCGAACTCGGCGCTGCGGAAAGTGTGCAAAGTGCGGCTGACGAACGGGTATGAGGTGATTGCGTATATCGGGGGTGAGGGACACAATTTGCAGGAGCATTCGATCGTGCTGGTGCGCGGCGGCCGCGTCAAAGACCTTCCGGGTGTCCGATATCACGTGGTGCGCGGGGCGCTCGACTGTCTGGGGGTCGACAAACGCCGGGTGAGCCGGTCGAAATACGGGGCGAAGCGGCCGAAGCCAGGGGCCGCCGCAGCGCCCGCCAAAGGCAAGAAATAACCGCTGCTACCGCCCACCGCGTCGCAATCAACCACCGAGACCACTTTTCATTCACTAGTTCCCGCCATGGCCCGCCGCAAACGAGTTTATCACAAGCCCGACTACCGCGATTCCCGGTACGATTCGCCGCTCGTCGCCCGATTCATCGCCAAGATGATGACGGGAGGCAAGAAGTCGGTGGCCGAACGCATCGTGTATGCGGCGATCGACAAAATGAACGAGAGTTCGAGTTCGGTCGACCCGCTGGAGATTTTCAATCGGGCGGTCGAGAACGCGAAACCGCGGTTGGAGGTCAAGTCGCGCCGGGTCGGTGGGGCGACGTACCAGGTGCCGCTGGAGCTGTCGGCGGACCGGTCGGAATCGCTGGCCATGCGCTGGTTGATCACGTATGCGCGCAACCGCAAGGGGACGCCGATGTGGTCGGCCCTGGCGAACGAGCTTCGCGATGCCGCATCCGGCCAAGGCAGTGCGATCCGCAAGCGCGACGACGTGCACAAGATGGCGCAGGCGAACCGCGCCTTCGCGCATTTCCGGTGGTAACCGGCCGCGCGCCCCCCACAGCCTCGCAATATTTCCTTCGTTTTTCCCTCATGTCGGCCAACCCCAACAGCCCCAATCGCCAGTACCCGCTCGAGCGGACGCGCAACATCGGCATTGCCGCGCACATTGACGCGGGCAAAACGACGCTGACCGAGCGTATCCTGTTCTACACAGGCATGGTCCATCGCATCGGCGAAGTCCATGACGGCGCGGCCACGACTGACTGGATGGAGCAGGAAAAGGAACGAGGCATCACGATCACGTCGGCCGCCGTCACGACCAAGTGGAAGCAACTTCCGAACGACGATGTGTACAAGGCGTTCGAAGGCATCGAGCAACGCATCAATATCATCGACACCCCGGGGCACGTCGATTTCACCGCTGAGGTCGAGCGTTCTCTCCGCGTGCTCGACGGCGCGGTCGCCGTCTTCTGCGGCGTGGCCGGCGTGCAGCCGCAGTCGGAAACCGTCTGGCGCCAGGCGAACAAGTACGGCGTTCCCCGCATCGCGTTCGTCAACAAAATGGACCGCACCGGGGCGAATTTTCAGAACGTCGTCGGCGACATCCGCAACAAACTGCGCGCCAACGGCTGGCCGATCCTCATCCCCATCGGCGCCGAGGACCAGCTGAAGGGCCAGATCGACGTCATTAACAAGAAGGCGATCGTTTATTCGGACAACGACAAGTTCGGATCGACCTATGATGTGGTGGATTTGACACCAGAGCAGAAAGCGATCGCCGATGACGCCTTCGACGGACTGGTGGGCGCTCTCTGCGATGTGGACGACGAACTCGGCACTCTTTTCCTCGAGGAAAAACCCATTACGGTGCCCGATGTCAAGGCCGCCCTGCGCCGCGCCACCACCACCAACAAGATTGTCCCGATCGTCGGGGGCTCCGCCTTTAAAAACAAGGGCGTACAGTATCTGCTCGACGCGGTTGTCGATTACCTCCCGAGCCCGCTCGACATTCCGCCGGCGAAAGGCGTGAGCGCCGTCAATCCCGAAGAAACGATTGAGGTTGGTGTCAGCGACCACACGAAATTTGTCGGCCTGGCGTTCAAGTTGTGGTCGGACAAATTCGGCCGCCTCACGTTTTTCCGCGTTTATTCAGGCACGCTGTCGAAGGGCGACACGGTGTACAACCCGCGGACGCGAAAGACCGACCGCATCGGCCGCATCATCCAGATCCAGGCGAATGTTCACACAGACATCGAAACGTGCTACGCCGGGGACATCGCCGCCATCGTCGGATTGAGAAACGTCACGACGGGCGACACGCTGACCGCTGAGGACAACGAACTGCTGCTTGAGCCGCCGTCATTCCCGGACCCGGTCATCAGCATGGCCATCGAGCCGAAAACGAAGGCGGACCAGGAGAAGATGTCCAATGCGCTGCAGCGGCTTTCCGAGGAAGACCCGACCTTCCGCGTCTACACCGACGAAGAGACCGGCCAGACGATCATCGCTGGCATGGGCGAGCTGCACCTGGAAATCCGGCGTGACCGGATGTTGCGCGAGCACAAGGTGGATACCGACGCCGGCAAGCCTCAGATCGCCTACCGCGAAACCATCACCCAAAACGCCGAGGGCGAGGGGAAATTGGTCAAGCAGTCGGGCGGCCGCGGCCAGTACGGGCACGTTGTGCTCCGCGTGTTCACCGTGGAAAAAGGCAAAGGCCTGACCGTGGAAAGCAAGGTGGTCGGCGGCACCATTCCCAAAGAGTTTATCCAGCCCGCGATCAACGGCGTCAAAGAGGCCACCCAGAATGGCATCATCGCCGGCTACCCGGTCGTCGACCTGCATGTCGAAATCTACGACGGCAGCTACCACGACGTCGACTCGAACGAAAACGCCTTCAAAATGGCCGGCATTTTCGCGCTGAAGGACGCGCTGAGGAAGGCCCGGTGCATCCTGCTCGAGCCGATCATGGCGGTCGAGGCGGTCACGCCCGAGGCGAACCAGGGCGACATCATGGGCGACCTGAACCGCCGCCGCGGCCGGATCAACGGCATCGACAACAAAAACGGTCTGGCCATCATCAAGGCCGAAGTTCCGCTGGCGGAAATGTTCGGCTATTCGACGGCCATCCGCACGCTCTCGTCCGGCCGCGCCTCCTACACCATGGAGCCAAGCAAATTCGAAGAAGTCCCCCGCAACATCGTCGACCAGATCGTCGAGTCCCGCGGCGGAAAGACCAAAGACAAGGAATAACCCACCTCCCGCCGCCGCACCCACTCACCCGCTTTCATCATGGAATCGCAACGCATCCGCATCCGGCTTCGTGCCTTCGACTGCCGCGTTCTCGACAAGTCCGTCGTCGAGATCGTGGACACCGCCAAGCGCACGGGAGCCATGGTGGCCGGCCCCATCCCGCTGCCGACGCGCATCGAGAAATTCACCGTGAACCGGTCGCCCCACGTCGACAAAAAGTCGATGGACCAGTTTGAGCTGCGCACGCACAAGCGGCTGCTCGACATCGTGAACCCGACCATGAACACAGTCGACGAACTCAAGAAGCTGAATCTGCCGGCCGGCGTGGACATCACGATCAAAATCTGACGCTTTCGCACCCCACCACCCCTACTAATCGAGGACGCCTATCATGAGCTTGGGACTGCTTGGAAAAAAACTTGGAATGACCCGCATCTACACCGACAAAGGTGAGGCCGTGGCCGTCACCGTGGTCGATGTGAGCGAGAATGACGTGCTGCAGGTCAGGACGCCCGGGACCGACGGCTATTCCGCGGTGCAGGTCGGCTTCCGCAACGGCAAGGCCAAGCACCTGACCAAACAGGAGCAAGGGCATTGCCAGAAGCACGGCGCCCCGCTCAAGCGGCATGTCCGCGAGTTCCGCCTGGCCGAGGGTGCCGAGGCTCCGGCCTCCGGCAGCCCGCTGACCGCCGACCTCTTCCAAAAAGGTCAGTATGTCGACGTGATCGGCGTCAGCAAAGGCCGCGGGTTTCAAGGCGTCGTCAAGCGATATGGATTTGCCGGCCAGCCGGCCTCGCACGGCTCGATGATGCACCGCCGGACGGGATCGATTGGGTGCCGTCTAACGCCCGGCCGCGTCTGGAAGAACCAAAAGATGCCCGGTCACATGGGCCAGGTGCGCCGCACGATTCAAAATCTACAGATCGTCGAAACCCGGAGCGACGACCACGTCATCCTGATCCGCGGCAGCTTCCCCGGCGCCAAAGGCGACCTCGTTGTCATCCGCCCGGCCAAGAAGAAGCCGGCCCCCGCCGCGTAACCCCGAACCTCCCGACTCAGCCCCACACCGGAAACTCCGATGGCCACCGTTCTCACTCTTGAAGCCGCCCGCTCGGCCCAACTCACCGTCCTCGACCAGCCGAAGAAGGCGTCGCAGGCCGTGCACGACACCGTGACGGCCATGCGGGCCAACCGCCGCCAGGGATCGGCCAATACCAAGACGCGCAGCGAGCTGAAAAAGCCCGACAAAAAGCCCTGGCGCCAGAAGGGCACCGGCCGCGCCCGCGCCGGCACCGTCAACAGCCCGCTGTGGTGCGGTGGCGCCGTGATCTTCGGTCCCAAGCCGCGCGATTACTCGAAGAAGGTAAATCAGAAGGTGAAAAAGCTCGCCCTGCGTGCGGTGCTCAGTTCGCGCATCCAGGCGGGTGACGTCATTCAGGTGCCCGAGTTCTCCGTGGCGGACGGGAAGACGAAGTCGTTTGTCAAATTGCTCCAGTCGACCACCGATGCCGGCAAAGTCCTGATCATCGCGGGTCAGTTCGACGAAAAAACCTATCTGGCCGCCCGCAACCACGGCGCCACCCAACTCGTGACCGCCAGCGACGTGAACGTCGAACAGTTGGTCAAATACTCGAGGATCATTCTCACCAGCGATGCGCTTCCCGTGCTCGCGCAACGGACTGCCGCCTAAGCCATGCAAAACCTTTCCCACGTCATCAAAACCATCCGGCTCAGTGAGAAGGCGACACTGCTCACCGAGAAGCAAAACAGCTACGTCTTCGAGGTGCACCCGAAGTCGACGAAGCAGGAAATCGCTCTGGCCGTGCGCGCCGCCTTTGGCAAAAAAGTCGTTTCGGTGAATACGGCGAATTACGCCGGCAAGGCGCGCCGCAAGCGCACGCCGCAGGCTGGCCGCACCGCCGACTGGAAAAAGGCGATTGTCACGCTGGCCCCCGGTGAAAAGATCGACCTGGCCTAACCCCATCCGCCCCGCATTTCCGAGGAGACACAGACATGGCTCTCAAGACATTCCGCCCCCTGACCCCATCCAACCGCTTCAAGGCGCTTCCGACATTCGAGGAAGTGACCAAGACGAAGCCGGAGAAGGCACTCGTTTTCACCCTCAAGAAGAGCGGTGGTCGCAACCATTCCGGCCGCATCACGTGCCGCCACATCGGCGGCGGGCACAAGCGGAAGTACCGCATGGTCGACTTCAAGCGCTCCCGCACCGATGCCGCCAAGGTGGTCGCCGTCGAATACGATCCGAACCGCTCGGCCCGCATCGCGCTCATCCAGTACGGTGATGGCGCGAAAAGCTACATCCTCGCCCCCGTCGGACTGAACGTCGGCTCGACCGTGCAGGCCGGGCCGAAAGCGGCCCCCGAAGTGGGCAATGCGCTCCCGCTCAGCCAGATCCCGCTCGGCTTGCAAGTTCACAACATTGAACTCGAGCCCGGCCGCGGCGGCAAAATTGCCCGCGCCGCCGGCCAAGCCGCCATCCTGAGCAACCGCGAGGGCGACTCCGCGCTCCTGAAAATGCCTTCGGGCGAAATCCGCCGCCTCCACGCCCGCTGTCTGGCGACCATCGGTCAGGTCGGCAACGTGGACCACATGAATGTCAGCTCGGGCAAGGCCGGGCGCTCGCGCTGGCTCGGCATCCGGCCGACCGTTCGCGGCATGTGCATGAACCCGGTCGACCACCCGAACGGCGGGGGCGAAGGCAAGTCGAAATCCGGTGGCGGCCGCCAGCACCTCAAAAGCCCCTGGGGACACGCCAAGGGACAGAAGACTCGCAACCCGAAAAAGGCGACCAACAAACTCATCGTTCAACGCCGCAAGAAATAACCCCCCGGTCACCGACACCCGATTCATCCCATGGGACGCTCACTCAAAAAAGGTCCGTTTGTCCAGCAGAAGCTGCTGGCCAAGATCGACAAGCTCAATTCCGCCAGCCAGAAGAAGCCGATCAAGACGTGGTCGCGCGCCAGCATGGTCACGCCCGACTTCGTCGGTCACACCTTCATGGTGCACAACGGCAAGGATTTTGCCACGGTGTACGTGACGGAAAACATGGTCGGGCATCGGTTGGGCGAGTTCAGCCCGACCCGCAAGTTCATCAACCACGGGAACCACACCGCCAAGGTCTCGAAGTAGTCCGTTTCTCCGCCGCTCGCCACCATGACCGCCTGTCCGACCATCATCCACCGCCTGCTGCCAGCCATGCTGGCCGGCGCGCTGGGGTGTGGACCGGTCGCCCGCGGTCAGGACGCGTCGTTCGATGCCGCGGAGGCGCGCACCGCGCTGAAGGCGGCCCTCGCCCAGAACCAGGAACTCCAGGATCGACTCGCCGCCGAAAAGTCTGCCAACAACGCCATGGCGGTCAAAGTCGGCATTCTCAGCGCCGAAGCCAGTGCGGCCCGCGAGGAGTTGGAGGAAATCAAACGCCGCGCCGAAGCCGCCGGTCCGGTTCACGACCCCAGAGGGCTGGAACAACGCATCCTCGATGCCGTGAATGATCTCCGGCTGACCAAGGAATCGAAGGACGAGACCGACCAGCGACTGCACCAACTCGCCGATGCCATCCAGGCCTACCTGGCCGCCGATGCCGAATCCGCCCCCGCGCTGCGCACCTCTGTTGAGCAGGCGTTGGCCGCCGCCACGGCACCCACCGCCACCGATGACCCGGAACCGTCGCCAACGCGCATCGAATCGAGCCGCGTGGTCAGCGTCAAGCCGGACCAGCGGTTGCTGATCGTCAATGCCGGCCGTTTGGCGGGCATGAAACCCGGCACGCCGTTGCGCATCTTCCGCAATGACCGGCCGCTCGCTTCGGCCGTCGTCGTCGAAGTGCGCGCTTCGCTGAGCGGCAGCCTGATCACCCAGCTCGAAGGCGACGAGTTCCCGCGCGTTGGGGACACGTTGCGAGTGATCGCCGAGACTCAATAACCCGTCCGCCCCGACCCCCGACCCCCGACCCCCTTCGCTTCGAACCCGCACCACCATGGAAGTCAGAGCCATCGCCCGTCAGCAGCGCATCTCGCCCCTCAAGGCGCGGGAAGTCGCGCGTGAAATCCAAGGTCTTTCCGCCTCGCGCGCGCTGGATCTCCTCAACTTCGTGCCCAAGAAAGCCGCCACTTTGATCGGCAAGACGCTCAAAAGCGCCGTGGCCAACGCCGAACATAACAACGGCCTCGAGCCGAACAGCCTGGTCGTCAAAAGCGCCATCGTGACCGAAGCGCGGCACCTCGCCCGCATCACCCAGCGGGCCAAGGGGTCGGCGTCGCCCATCAAGCGCCGCAGCAGCCACATCACCATCGTCCTCAGCGACGAAATCCCGCTCCCCGAACCCAAGACGAAAGGCGGCAACAAGCCGCCCGCCCGCCGTCAAGCCGCCGCTGAATAATTCATCCCGTCCCCTTTCGAATCACTCCAACGCACCTTTTACCATGGGCCAAAAAGTCAACCCGATCGGCTATCGCCTCGCCGTCACCAAGGACTGGCGCTCCAAGTGGTTCGCCACCCGGCAGGAGTTCGCCGACAATCTCTACAGCGACCACCGCATTCGCGCCTACCTGAAGAAGCAGCTGTCGTTCGCCGCCGTTTCGAAGATCCTGATCGAGCGCGCCTGGAACAGCGTGCGCGTCACCCTCTTCACCGCACGCCCCGGCCTGGTCATCGGGAAAAAGGGATCGGAAATCGAGCGCTTCAACTCCGACATCTCGGCCCTCTGCGGCGGCAAACAAGTCAAGATCGACATCTACGAAATCAAGCAGCCCGAACTTGACGCCCAGCTGATCTCGGAGAATATCGCACTCCAGTTGGAGCGGCGGATTGCCTTCCGGCGGGCGATGAAGCGCGCGGTGCAGACCGCGATGGATTTTGGGGCCGAAGGCATCCGGGTTCGTTGTGCCGGCCGTCTGGGTGGCGCCGACATCGCCCGGGCCGAACAATACCGCGAAGGCAAAGTGCCGCTCCAAACCCTCCGCACCAACATCGATTACGGGTTTTCCGAAGCCACCACCGTCTACGGCATCATCGGCGTCAAATGCTGGCTGACCAAGCGCGACGAAGACGAGGCCAACTCAGTCCAAAAGCGCGAAACCCGCGAACCCCGCCCCCGTGGCAACCGCGACGCCGCCGAGGCCCGCGCCTAATCCCTGATTTTCCCGCACCCAATTCCGGCTTATGGCATTGATCCCAAGCAGAACCAAGTTTCGCAAAGCCCATCGCGGCAGCCGCGCGGGCAACGCCACCCGCGGCACCACTGTGGCCTTCGGTGAGTACGGCCTGCAGTCGCTCGGGCGCGCCTGGGTGACCAGCCAGCAGATCGAAGCCTGCCGGGTCGCGATCAACCGGGCGCTCAAGCGCAAGGGCAAAGTCTGGATCCGCATTTTCCCCCACAAGCCGATCACCAAGCGGCCACCGGAAACCCGGATGGGCAAAGGCAAGGGCGCCCCGGAATTCTGGGTCGCCGTCGTTCGGCCCGGGCTCGTGCTCTTTGAGGTGGGCGGCGCGTCCGAATCCATTGCCAAAGAAGCCTTCCGCCTCGCTTCGGCGAAACTGGGTCTCCGCTGCCGGTTCCTGGCCCGCGACGCCCACTAGTCCCAATCCGCCACCACTGCGATGAAGATCAAAGATTTCAAAAACCTGTCCGTCGAGGAACTCGCCCGACGCGAAGCCGAGTTGCGCCAGGAATTGATGAACCTGCGCATCCAGAAGGCCAGTGGCCAGCTGGAAAATCCCGCCCGCATCACGCTCGTCCGCAAGGCGATCGCCCGAGTCCAGACGGTGCAGAGGCAGCATCGATCCGCCGCCGCCCCCGCCCGCTAATCCACGACCCATTCCGCTCCAAACACCATGAGTGACTCCGCCAGCGTCCCCGCCGAGACCCCCGGCACCACCGCCCCCGAGCGCGGGCTTCGCAAGACCCGCGTCGGTCAGGTCGTGTCCGCCAAAATGGACAAAACCATCGTCGTCGAGGTCATCCGCCGCGTCCCGCACCCGCAATTCAAAAAGATCATCAAACGCACCACGAAATTTTACGCCCATGACGAGAAGGGCGAGGCCAAGGAAGGTCAGCGCGTCCGGATCATGGAGACCCGGCCCATCAGCAAACTCAAGCGCTGGCGCCTGATCGAGGTGCTTGCCCACTAATGACCGACCGCCCCGGCGGATGCCCTGATTCGATTTCAACCGTAGGAGGAACCACTCATGATTCAAATGCGCAGCCGCCTTGTGGTGGCCGACAACACCGGAGCCAAGATGGCCAAGATGATTGGCGTCATCGGCAAACCGACACGCTTTGCCCACGTTGGCGATGTTATCACCTGCAACGTGCGTGAAGCCTCCCCCACGGGCAGCGTGAAAAAGGGCGATGTCGTCACCGCCGTCGTCGTGCGCACGCGCCAGCCGGTCCGCCGGCCGGATGGTTCGTATCTTCGGTTCGACCACAACGCCGTGGTCATTATTGAGAAAAAGGACCAGAACCCGAAAGGCACGCGCATTTTCGGGCCGGTTGCCCGCGAATTGCGCGAGAAGAACTTCATGAAGATTGTTTCCCTGGCCCCGGAGGTCCTGTAACGCCATGAGCCGCATCAAAACCCACGTCCGCAAGGGCGATCTCGTCGAAGTCATCTCGGGTGGCCAGCTTTATGATTACGAGGAGCCGGCCGACCCCTCGCAACCGGTGATCCGCACGAAACGGACTCCCGAGCAGCGTCGCGGCAAGGTGCTGGCGGTGTTCCCAGCAAAAAACCAAGTCCTTATCGAAGGGCTGCGCATGATCAAAAAGCACCAGCGCAAGTCACAGCAGGTGCCCGAAGGGGGCATCATCGAGCGCGAAGGCCCCATTCACATTTCCAACGTCCGCCTGGTCGAGGAGCCGGCCAAGGCCGCCCCGAAAGCCAAAAAGAAAAAGTAACCACTGTCCGCCATGGTCCCCGCACTTAAAAAGCACTATCAGGAGAACGCCGTGCCCGCCCTGCGCGAGAAGCTCGGGCTCAAGAACGTCCACCAGATCCCCCGGATCGAGAAGGTGGTCATCAATTGTTCCGTGGGCAAGGAGGCCGATCGCAAGGTGGCCGTGGAGGACGCCTCCGCCGACATCGCCAAGATCACCGGCCAAAAACCGGTCATCACCAAGGCGAAGCTGGCGATTTCGAACTTCAAACTGCGGGCGGGTGAGCCGGTGGGCGTCAAGGTCACGCTGCGCGGGCGCAACATGTACGAATTTCTCGAGCGCCTGATCAAGCTGGCCATTCCGGTCATCCGCGACTTCCGCGGTGTGGCCACGCGCGCCTTCGACGGCCGCGGCAACTACACCCTGGGCATCAAAGACCACACTATCTTCCCGGAAATCGAGCTCGATAAGATCAAGCGCAATCTCGGTTTCGACATCTGCATTGTCACCACGGCGCGCACCGACGACGAAGCGCGCGAACTGCTCCGCTCCCTTGGCATGCCATTCCGCCGCAACCCGAATGAGGGCCAGTCATCCGCCCCCACGCAGCAGGCCGCCTGAGCCCACCCCACCACCCGTCATGGCCACACTGACCGACCCCATCGCCGACTTCCTCGCCCGCCTCAAGAACTCCGTGCGCGCGCGCCAGGAGTCATTCGAGGCCCCTTATTCCCGGATCAAGGCGGACATCGCCCGCATTCTCAAGGAGGAAGGGTTTATCTGGAACTACGAAGTCGCCACGGCCGATGGTCACCAGCGACTCGTCGTTACCAATCGCTTCGAAGGCAAGACCCCGGCCTTGACCGACCTTCGCCGCGTGAGCAAGCCGGGCCGCCGCCGTTACGTCGGGGCTCAGGACGTGCCGAAGGTCATCAAAGGGTTCGGCATCGCAATTTTATCCACACCAAAGGGCGTTCTCTCCGGAGCCAAGGCCCGCCGCGCCAACGTGGGCGGCGAGTACCTTGCCGAGGTTTGGTGAGCCGCCGCCACATTCCATCACATCATGTCACGAGTTGGTAACAAGGCCATTGTTCTGCCGTCCAAGGTCACCGTGAAAGCGGGGACCGCCGGTCAGGTGACCGTCGAAGGACCTAAGGGCAAGCTCGAATGGACACTGCCCAGCGGCGTCACCGTCGAGGTGCGCTCCGGCGACGTCGCGGTGCACCGCAGCGGGGAAGACCGCCGCGCCCGCGCGCTGCACGGGACAGCCCGGGCAATCATCAACAATCTGGTGCGCGGTGTGAGCGAAGGCTTCGCCAAGGATCTGGAGATTCAGGGGACGGGGTTCCGCGCCTCGGTCAAGGGCACAAATCTTGACCTGAGCGTGGGCAAGAGCCATCCGGTGTTGCACCCGATCCCGTCGAGTCTCAAGGTGACCGTTTCCGACAACACCAAGATCCGCGTCGAGGGCATCGACCGTCAGCTCGTCGGCCAGTTCGCCGCCGACGTGCGTGCGTATTACCCGCCGGAGCCGTACAAGGGCAAAGGCATTCGCTACGCCGGCGAACACGTCCGCCGCAAGGCGGGCAAGAGCGTTCAGTAACCCATTTACCCCGAGCAGACCATGCCACAGTACATCCGCAAAGCCGCCCACCGTGTGGTCCACCGCCGCGTCCGAAAAAAGGTCGCCGGCACCACCGAACGCCCGCGTCTGGCGGTTCATTTCTCCGGCCATAATGTGTATGCCCAGGTGATTGACGACACCAAAGGAGTCACGCTCGCCGCGGCCTCGACCGTAGAAAAAGATTCCGGCGTGAAAGGCGCCAATGTGGCTTCGGCGACCAAGATCGGCGAGTTGATTGCCGAGCGGGCCAAGGCCAAGAATGTGGATGCCGTGGTATTTGACCGCGGTGGGTTCACGTTCCATGGAAAAGTGAAGGCCTTGGCCGAGGCGGCGCGATCCGGCGGCCTGAAGTTTTAGTCGCAGATTGATACACCCATTTTGAGCATGAGAAACCAACGGAATTCCCGCGAACCCGAGCGCAGCGCCGAACCGGGCGACGGTCCGCAGTTTTCGGACAAAGTCGTCTTCATCAACCGGTGTGCCAAGGTGGTGAAGGGTGGCCGGCGCTTCAGCTTTAGCGCGCTTGTCGTCTCGGGCGACCGCTCCGGCAAGGTGGGCTTTGGATTTGGCAAGGCCAACGAAGTCTCCGATGCCATCAAGAAGGCAACCGAGGCGGCAAAGAAGGAATTGCAGTCGGTGGCGATTCGTGAGCACACGATTCCGCACGAGACATACGGTGAATTTGGCGGAGGCAAAGTCCTCCTCAAACCCGCCAGCCCCGGAACCGGCATCATCGCGGGGGGCGGCGTGCGCGCCGTGCTCGAAGCCGCCGGGGTCAAGGACGTGCTCGCCAAAAGCCTCGGGTCGAAAAACCACGCCAACGTGGTCAAGGCCACCCTGGCCGCCCTCGTCAAGCTGCGCCATCGGGACACGATCTACAAGGCGCGCGGGAAGCGGCTGCCCGAGCAGCAGGCTCTGTAATTGACGGCCGATCGTCGGGCCGTGGCTCAGAGCGGCGACCGGCGGAACGACGGCCCCCGATCCCCTCCCGCCCCATTAACCAACGATTCATTCCTATGAGACTTCACGACCTTGCCCCCCGTCCCGGCGCCAACCATCGGCGCAAACGCCTCGGCTGTGGCGAAAGCTCCGGCCACGGGAAGACATCCGGCCGTGGGCACAAAGGGCAGAAGGCGCGCGCTGGTGCGGCCATCCGGCTGGGCTTCGAGGGCGGTCAGATGCCCTTGTATCGGCGCATTCCGGGCAAAGGATTCAACAACGCCCGGTTCGCCACCCAGTACGCCGTTGTCAACGTCGCCACACTGGAAGCTCGATTTGAAGCGGGCGCGGAGATTGACGAAACGGCGCTGCGGGACGCCGGCGTCCTGCGTGGCCGCTGGGACGGTGTGAAGATTTTGGGCCAGGGTGACGTGACCAAGGCCTTCAAGGTGTCGGCGGCCGCCGTGAGCGCCTCGGCACGCGAAAAAATCGAAAAGGCTGGAGGATCGGTGACCGTGCCTGCCGCTTCGTGAGCGGACAATCCCGACCCCGGGTGAACCCGCCCCCCGCAACTCCATGATTTCGGCCTTCGCCAACTCCTTCAAGATCCCAGAGCTTCGCAAGCGGATCGTCTTCACCCTGCTCATGCTGGTGGTGGTTCAGATCGGGGCGCACATTCCGCTGCCCGGGGTCGACCCGCTGGTGGTGCACGAGTGGATCGAGTTCAGCAAGGAGCAGGCCATCAAGGGGCAGGGGGGAGCGGCGGCCTTCGCACAGTTGCTCAATGTGTTTTCCGGGGGTGGCATCGCCAAGTGCGCGCTCTTCGCGCTTGGGATCATGCCGTACATCAGCGCGAGTATCATGATGCAGTTGCTCACCGCGGTGGTGCCGCGTCTGAGCAAGCTGGCCAAGGAGGAAGGCGGCCGGCAACGCATCACTCAGATCACACGTTACCTCGCCATCGCCCTCTGCCTTGTTCAGGGCTGGATGATGGTCGGTGGGTTGCTCAACCCGTCGCAAAACATTCTGCTTCCCCTGCTCGGGGAATTTCTCGATCAGACGAAGAACGTGCTCATCCCGCACCCCAATCTGCAATTTCACATCATCGCCGTGCTCACCATGACCGCGGGCTCGATGCTTCTGATGTGGATGGGCGATCAAATCACCGAGCGCGGGGTTGGGAACGGGATGTCGCTGATCATTTCCGCGAACATCCTCACCGCACTGCCCGGCGCCCTCGTCCAAGTCTGGAAAACGTACATCACGGGCGACCAGGACACCTCGCTCAAAGCCCTTGGATTGGTCCTCCTCCTCGCCTTGTTGCTCGCCGTGATCGCCGGCGTGGTCGCCATCACCCAAGGCGCCCGCCGCGTCAGCATCCAGTACGCCAAGCGCCAGATGGGGCGCAAGGTGGTGGGCGGTCAGTCGACCTACCTGCCGCTCAAGATCAACTACGCGGGCGTGATGCCGATCATTTTCGCGCAGGCCATCATTCTGTTTCCCACGTGGATCCTGTCCTCCCTGGCGCAGGGACGCACCTGGGGCCGACAACTCCAGGATCTTTTCTCGACCACCAGCGTCTGGTACTACGTCCTCGACGCGCTGCTGATCTTCTTTTTCAGCTACTTCTGGGTGGCCACGATGTTCCAGCCGACGCAGATTTCCGAGGACCTGAAAAAGAACGGCGGCTACATTCCGGGGGTCCGGCCCGGCAAACCGACCGCCGATTTTCTCGACTATACCATGAGCCGCCTGACGTTTGCGGGCGCCATCTTCCTGGTGATCATCGCCCTGCTCCCCACTTTGATTTCCAATTGGGCCAAGGTCCCGCCGAATGTTTCCCAGTTCTTCGGCGGCACCAGTCTGCTCATTTTGGTCGGCGTGTTGCTCGACATGATGCGTCAGATCGAGACCCACCTGCTCAAGAAGCACTATGACGGCTTCCTCCGCAAAGGACGGATCCGCGGGCGCTTCGAGCGGCAGAACGTGGGTACCGGTATCGCCGGAGCCAACCTGACGTGGCTTATGGTCCTCTGCGCGGTCATTGTCATTGCGGCCGCCGTGTTCGCGTTTAGCGGGGTTGGGAAATGACCCCACGCAGGCGAATTCGGCCACCGGGCACAAGCATCGAGTCAACGTGATCCATCTGCGCCAAGGGAAGGAGCTGGAGGCGATGCGCCAGGCCGGCCGCACTGCCGCTGAGGTCCTGCGCTTGACTGCCGCCGAGGTAAAGCCCGGGCGCTCCACGGCCGACATCGATCGCTTCGCTGCCGATCTGATCCGGGAACGGGGGTGCACCAGCGCATTTCTCGGGTACCGCAAATTTCCGGGACACATCTGCATTTCGCTGAACGACGAGGTGGTCCACGGCATCGGCCGCGCCTCGCGTCTCATTCGGGAGGGCGATATCGTGAAAATCGATGTCGGCATTTTTCAGGATGGATGGGTGGGGGACAATGCCGTGACCGTGCCGGTCGGGGAATTGTCCGACGACACATGGCGGTTGCTGCAGGCGACCGAGGACGCGCTGGACGCGGCCATCGCGCTCGCCCGGCACAACGGCAGCCTGCGCGACCTGTGTGGCTCGGTTGAAAAACTCGTCACCCGCCGCGGCTTCAGCGTGGTACGCCAGTTCGTCGGTCACGGGGTCGGCCGCCGGCTCCACGAAGAACCGCAGGTGCCAAATTGGGCGGATCCGGGGATCCGCACCAAACTCAAAGCTGGCATGATCCTGGCGATCGAGCCCATGATCAACGCCGGCCGCGGCAAGACGCGCACCTTGGCGGACAACTGGACCGCCGTGACCGTTGATGGCAAACCCAGCGCCCATTTCGAACACACGGTCCTGGTCACCCACGGGGAACCGGAAATCCTGACGCCGCGCGCGCGCCTGACCGAACCCGCCGGCATGGACGCGGTCGCCGCGTCCCCGGGCGTCTTGGCCTGAAGCTACGGGCTTGCTTCAGGGGTGGGAGGGCAACAGGCGCTCAAGCGCTCGTCGAATGCACTCTTCAATTCCCAGCCTGTGATGGCGGCTTCAGGCCTTCCTTTTCACTGGTGTCGACCATCAGAAATCCGGTGGAAAAACCCTACGTGCTGGAATATACCATCCCCCTGTCCCAACTGGCATCCGGCGGGGCGGCGCTCTCGTACGACGACAGGCCGTGGTTCTTCGCCGCCCGACGTCATTTCGTCTGATTCATCAACCCCACTTCCACCATGACTCGCTTCTTTTCCGTCCCGTGTGCCGCCCTCGCCGTGGCGGTTGGTCTCGCCATCACCACCCCGATCGCCACCGCCGCTCCCCAATCCTTCGACTTCAAAGACCCGAAGGGCGTGAACAATGTGACGTTCAAACTCGACGCGCCGCTCGAGACAATCACCGGCTCGGCCAGCGGCGTCTCCGGCACCCTGACGATCGATCGCGACAATCCATCGGCCACCAAAGGCGCCATCGTGGTCGCCGCTCCTTCCATGCATGTCGAGAACGCCACCATGAAGGAGCACATGCACGGCAAGGATTGGCTGGACTCGAAAAATCATCCGGAAATCAAATTCACCGTGACCGGACTTTCCGATTTCAAAATGGATGGTGACACGGCGACCGCGATTGTCAGCGGGACGTTCTCGCTCAAGGGTAAAGAGAAAGTCCTGACAGCCCCCGCGAAGGTGACGCTTTTGCCCGGAGCCCTCGCCAAGCGCAGCAACGGCGCGATGCAGGGCGATTTGCTGGTCATTCGTTGCACGTTCACCATCAAACGCAGCGAGTTCGGCATCAACCCGGCCGCCCCCACCGACAAGGTGGCCGATGAAATCGAAATCAGCCTGGCCATCGCCGGGGCTTCGCCGAAAAAGTGATGCGACTCGCACTTCGAGTCCTGGCGCTTGGCGTCTTGGCGTCGGTGGCAGTCTGGTGGGGCGCGAGCGGCGCCCATCGCGGTTGGTCCAAGAACACCGTGGCCGTCCGCACTCTCGATGAAATCACCGGCATCGAACAGATCACCCATGAGGATCGCTTCGTGCCGGGAATCGATACTCTGGCGATTGGCGGCGCGGTCGCCGTGGTTCTGGCGGGTCTCAGCTTCGCCTTCGGCCGTCGGCGGGGATAGGTTTTACGCCCCCTGTTTCCTCCCGGGCCAACGATTCCGCCTTTTCTGGCGGTACTCCAACTCAGGGTCCTTCTCGCCTGGGCACCAATCGGCCGTGGACGAGCCCTCTATCGACGAAACACAACGAACGACGAACGACGAACGAAGCAACAGTCGTTCGCGCGGTGGCGATCTGGCGGTTGGCTTATCGCTGTTGCGGCTCGATCATGTGGAGCCCTTTGGTGACGACGTAGGCGTCCTTGATGTTCATGCGTTTTAACTCGTGACCGGCGCCCCAGGAGTCGGAGAAGATGAGTTCGTTGGTTTTTTCGTTGAGGCCGAGGATCAGGCGCATATGGCCGCCGAATCCTTGAGGAGTGGGCTCACCGGCTTCGGGGTAAATGCCGAGTTCGAGTCCCCAGAGGAGCGGCACGCCGCGGCCGGTGAAGTCCTTGACGTGTTTGAGGAATCGCTCGTAGCCGGCTCCCTTGGTGCGGGCTTCGCGCAATGCGTCCTTGTCCAGTCCGCGGAAGCTCACCCAGAAATAATCTTCCGGGCAAGTGCGGGCGCCGATGCGTTTGGCTTCGCGGTTGTAGACGTCGGTAAACTTGATGTAGTCCTTGATGTCCCAGTGGATGAGGTCGCGGACGCGGATCTTGAAGCGGTTTTGCAGCTTGTGGAGCGCTTCCTGCAGTTCATCGGGATTGGTGCCGAACGCGTCGCCGCCGCTGGCCATGGCCATGTCATGCTGGTCGCATTCGATTCCGTAATACCGCATGACACGTTCGGAGGTCGCCAAGGCGCAATACCCTTTTTCGCCCTGATCGACCATGGGCACGCCACCGACGAAGACATCGCCATTCGGCGATTTGACCACCCTCTTGATCAGGTCCGCCTGGGAAACTTTGGCGACATTGCCGGCCGTGGCGCCGACGGCCATGCGTGTCTTGGGTGCCAACCGTACGCGGATGAATTCCGCGCGGAATCCTTCCTCCCGACTTTTGGCGGAGCTGTGTTCGAGCTGGGCCATGGTGTCGGCGGTTTCCCACCGCACGCGTTCCGCTTTCGAGGCGCTCTTGGTGTCTTTCCCGAGTTCTTGCGCCCGAACACCCAGCCGCTCGCCTAGCGCCGCTTTCAGATCGGCCACCTTCTGCTGAAAGCGCTTTTCGTTTAGTTCCGTCTCCGAATCCCCCTTGTTCCAGACGGAAATGGTCACCATGGCCAGCGATTCACCCTTGAAGTCGAAGTTCACTTCCTCCGCCTCCACCTTTCCGCCAAAAAATTGCAGCAGCGATCGTTTGCCCTCGATCGACAGACTCGGACGATTGCTCTGGCTGGTCGACGCTTTCTCCTTTTCCACCCACATCCAAGTCGGGCGAATCATCCCGCGCTCTTTATTTGTTTTCGACAGCCATTGAAAGCCGGACTTTTTGTAATCGTTTTCCACCCGGTCCGGCGTCATTTTCCACAGATCCTTCGCGCCCACCAAGCCATCGAGGGAAAACTTCGTCTCCTCATCCGCTTTGACGATCTTCGGACCGTCATCGTCCTTGTCTTCCTTGTCTTCCTTCTTCTCGGGCTCCTCCTTTTTTTCCGGAGATTCTTGGGGTTTGGCGTCCTCCTTTTTTTCTTGGGCCCACGCAGCAGCGGTGGGGAGCAGTGCCAAGAGGGCAAAGACGAACAGCGGGCGGGTAGAGGAGAGAATTTTCATGAAGGGCGAGAGGAGGCTGGGGTCGGGGAAATAAAAACAAAAACGAGTACCTGATTCGGCTGCTTTTCGCAATGAAAAACACGGATCGTCTTGACCCGTATGTATCTACGGCCAAAGGAGGGGAATGGTGAGAGATCCGATGATCCAGCAGAGGAGATCGATCAGGATGCCGATGCGGAAGAAGTCGCTGAATCGGTACCCGCCCGCGCTGTAGACGAGGAGGTGGGTTTGGTAGCCGGTGGGGATGGCGAATCCAATGCTGGCGCCGATCATGACGGCGACGATGAACGGCCGGGGGTCGCAGCCGAGGTCGTGGCCGAGCTGGATGGCGAGAGGAGTGAGCAGGGCGGCGACCGCGTTATTGCTGAGGAGTTCGGTAAGGATGATGGTGAGGAGCAGGACGGCGGAGATGATGAAGGGTTTTTCCCAATCCCCCACGAAGGTGAGCAGTCCTTTGACGATGGATTTGGCGGCGCCGCTGTGATCCATGGCGGCTCCCAGGCCGAGGGTGCCCAGGATCATCACGATGATGCGCCAATCGATGGCTTCATAGATCTCATCGCGCTTGAGGCATCCGCCGAGCACGACCAGCAGGGCGGCTCCAAGCGCCACCCACTCGAACGGCATGCGGTCGATGGCACCGAGTACGACCACCATGACCAAGGCCAGCAGCGCGATCCAAGAGCGGCCGGTGAGGGCGTCGCGCGGAGAGTCGGGTTTTTTCCGCGCGGAGTCGGCCTCGCTGAGATTGATGAGGTCCCCGTGAGCAAAGAGTTCGGTGAGGCGTTCCTTGGAGCCCTCGAGCAGTAATGTGTCGCCCACCTCGAGCTTGAGGTGCTGAAAGTTTTCCCGCTGATTCTCGCCCTCCCGGTGCAGGGCGACGATCAAGACCCCATGCTGTTGACGGAAGTTCATCTCGACCAGGGTGCGTCCGACCAGCGCGGAATGCGGACCGACCATGCCCTCCATCAGCATGGCCTTTTCCGTGTGGACAAATCGGAATCCCAGATCGTCCCGCATGGTTTTTTCCAGCGCCTGAACATCCGCTTTTCCATTCAGACCGGCCAGATGGCATTTCAGGATCACCCGGTCGCCCGCCTCGAACCGCAGTTCGTTGAGCGGCGTCTCGACGCGATTGCCGCTGCGGCGCACCTCGATGACCCGGATGCCGCGCATGGTGGCCAACGGGCTCTCGGCAAGTTGGCGTCCGACCAGCGGTGAATCGGACCCGACGATGGCCGCCAACAGAAACTCATTCGCTCCCGTGCTATCAATAAGCACGGCCAGACTGGGCCGATCGGGGAGCAGCCGGTGACCAAAAAGCAGCAGGAACCCAAGCACGCCCGCGGCCAGCAGCAGCCCCAACGGTGTAATGTCGAACATCGAAAATCCGACTTCCCCCTTTTGCTGCACGATGCCGTTGGCCACCAAATTGGTGCTGGTTCCGATCATGGTGCAGACACCGCCGGCAATGCTAAAGTACGAGAGCGGCATGAGGTACCGCGATGGCATGAGTCGTTGCCGACGGCACAGGCCCAAAACCATCGGCATGAAGACCACCACCACCGTCGTGTTGTTCAGGAAAGCACTCGTGGGAATGGCCAGCGCCGCGAGCGCTAAGAGCGTCCGCCGCCCGCCGCCGCCGGCCAGACGCTCGAACCAATGACCCAACGCCTCGACCAATCCCGTCCGCTCGACCGCCGCCCCCACAATGAACATGAAACTGACCGTGAGAATGGCATTATTGCCAAATATCGCCCCTAAAATGGCGGTTTGATCGTCCTTGGTCGTCGGCGCCAAGATCGGGTGCCCGCCAATGGGAACCACCAACAACAAAAATAATGCCGTCATCGCCACCACGTCCGGTGGCACCTTCTCCCACACGAACATCCCCACCGTGGCCAGCACCACGAGGCAGACGAAGATTTGCTCTGGAGGCATCGAATCGAGTCAGAGGGGCAAATTAATGGGCGCGGAGGATCCAACAAGAGTGATGCCGCCCCGCCAAGCGGCAATGTGCAAGACGCCAATCCACGCGAACCGCGCGGTGAACCGACGGCCCGCCATCCACAATCGACATCCCTAAAGAGAATATCCCTACTCGGCAAGTGGGATTTGAATTTTCCTCGGCCTCCTTCCCTTTTTTTGCCGGTGTGGTTGCCTGGCCCTTCCCCAAGAACGACCATTCTCATCCGGCCCCTTCACAAGATAAACTAGCTCTATATGTTCTTATAAACCGTGCTTTTGTGTACTCTGTTTTTAAAAACACCCGTCATGGCGGAAAAAAATCTCTTCGCTTGGGCGAATTCTCTTTGACTAAATCCGCCGTTCTTTATACAAGAGATCGAATTAGATACACGAAACCCCCATTTGGATTTTTCCCTCACTCATCACCCTAATCATCTATGAATACCGCTCGCGTTTCCTCGCTCCTAGGCTTCTCCGTTCTGGCCGCCGTCGTGGCCCAGGGAGCCACAAACTTCTCCACTCCCGTGACGCTCACCCAAGGCGGCGCGGCACCTGGGCCGACGCTGACCGGCGGGGTTCTCACGGTGACCACGGCTGCCAATGGGCAAAACAATGTGGCGGCCTTTGATGTTTCCGACCCCGGAGCCAGGCCAGGCGCCAGCTTTGCCTTCGGATTTCGGATCAGTGCCCCCGTGACGCCGTCGGCTGACGGGTTTTCCTTCATGTTCGCGAACACCACCCCTCATGGCACTTCTGGCAACGTCGCCATCCCCCAGGGGGAAGAACCGAACGTGGCGGGGGTCCTTGGATTCGCGTTCGATACCTGGAACAACGACACCGATCCAGGTCCTGATAATTCCGACCTTCAGCAGATCGCTCTCCATTACAATGGGGGTCTGGTGACGGCCGTCGATGATACGCGCTTGCTCGGCACCCCGTTAACGCTCGACGACGGAGCCCTTCACAGCGTCACTGGTTTCGCCGACTTCGCCGGGGGAACGGTTTCACTGTCGGTTGATGGCCAATCGATTTTCAACAACGTGGCCGTGCCCGGATTGACATCCATGGAAAGCCGGATCGCCTTCGCCGGACGCACGGGCGGTGAAAACGAATTGGTGGAAATCACGGATCTGAACGTAAGCTTCGTTCCGGAGCCAGGTTCGGTCATCCTCGGGTTGCTCGGCACCGCGCTGATTTTCCGGCGCCGGCGGCTGTAGGATGGAGCCAGTACAGCGAATTTTCGAAAGCGGAATGGGTTTCCATTCCGCTTTTTTCGTTGAACCTCGGGAGGTTTCACTTAACGCGGGGCTGGTTTGACTCTGAAGGAGCGGAAGGGGGCGTCGATGGGGGCGTCGATGGAGGTGCCATCGACGGACTTCCACAACTGCCAGCCATCCGCGGCGAGGGTGGTGGTGGATTCCACGGTGTAGCGGGTCACTCCCGGGAGTGGGTTCCAGTTTAAGCGCACGGAGGAGCCATCGACGGGCATGATGGTGGCCGCGAAGGATGGTGAGGGGTTGTTGAATTCCGACAATCGGAGAAATCGCGACGCGGTCACGAGCGAGTCAGTTTCAAGGATGAACTCACTCGCATCGGAGGAAATCTGCGCGACGATGCCGTATTCGCGGGAAATCCAGTAAATGACACGGACATAAATGTCGCTCAGCACGATTGAGCCAGCAGCCGTTTCGAGGAGAGTTTCCTGCCGGTCGAGTTCATTGACGCGCAGGACTTCCATATCGCCGAGTCCGGGGAGGCGCAGGGTGCCGTAGGCGTCGACCTTGGATTCGATGTGAAGCGTGACTTCGAGGTCGTAGACGGAGCCAAGGAGTGACTGTTGGGTGGGGAAGGTGGTGGTATCGGTCCACACCGCTCCAAACTCGATGTTTTGGGGAAAGTCTCGCAAAGGTGAACGAAAGATGACTAGGGGGAATTCCGGATTGGCGATGCCATCGTGGAAGCCCAGCAACTCGCGACCGCGCGCGCTTTTTGCGTAATAGGTGAACGCCGTTTTGCCGTCCGCGGCGATGGTCAACTTTTCCGCGATCTGGGCCGAAGGGAATCCGCCAGGGCTCGGGGAATCGGCGGGCGCGAAGTTGGAGTAGCGATAGACGTTGTCGGCCGGCCCGCTCGTGAAGTCCCAGACCTGAGGCCCACCCTCGGGCCCGACCAAGCCCGCCACATCCGCGGTGGCGTTGGCGTGGGTGGCGTAGGCGCGCTCGTGCCCGATCTCGAAGGGGAAAATGGCCGAGGTGAGTGAAACTTGTGCCGTTGCCGCGGCCGGGACGACGCCCGCACCGAGCGCCAGGGCCGTGGCCAGAGTGTTCGCGCGCCATGGGGAGTGGAGCAGCGGGTGGGAGTGGAGGCCAAGGCGGAAGAGCGATGGGATCATCGGGGAAAGGAGTGGGAAGCGCGGAACCGTGGGGGGACGTTGGTGAGGTGTAGATAATTCCTTCGTCCAACATAGCAACGGACTAAAGCTTCCGAAAATCCCGCATTCGCGCGAATGCGCTGGCGCTGGAGTACCGGCCGGTGGGCCGGAATCGACGGCCGAGGAGCGAAGGCATGGGCGGAATGATTGGGCGCCCCTCGTTCCGCCTGGGCCGACGATTCCGTCATTTCTGGCGGTACTCCAACTCAAGGCTTGCCACGCAGCGGAGGATTCAAGAGCCCCATCACACCAGAACGCCGGGAATGACCTGACCGGCGACATCGGTGAGGCGGTAATCGCGGCCCGAGTGGCGGAAGGTGAGGCGTTCGTGGTCGAGGCCCATGAGGTGGAGGATGGTGGCGTGGAAGTCGTGCATGTGGACGCCGTTTTCGGCGACGCGGATGCCATGGTCGTCCGAGCTTCCGTAGACGGTGCCGGCGCGGATGCCGGCGCCGGCGAGCCACGACGAGAAGACCCAGTGATGGTGTTCGCGGCCGGCGTGGTTGGGGGTGGCGTTGAATGGGGTGCGGCCGAACTCGGTGGTCCAGACGACCAGCGTGTCGTCGAGCAGGCCGCGGCGCTTGAGGTCCTTGAGCAGGCCGGCGATAGGGCGATCGACATTTTTGGCGAGCGGGGCATGAGTCATCATGTCGCCATGGGCGTCCCAGTTGTCGGACGAGCCGACGTCGATGAGTTCGATGAAGCGCACGCCGCGTTCGGCGAGGCGGCGGGCGACGAGGCATTGCCAGGCAAACCCCTGGGTGCTGCCGCGTTCGAGGCCGTAGAGGGCCAGGGTTTCATCGGATTCGCGAGACAAGTCAAAGGCATCGGGCAGTTCGATCTGCATGCCGAAGGCTGTTTCGAAGGATTTGAGGCGGGCGTCGAGGAGCGGGTCGTGGCTTCGGGGGGCGAGGTGGCGCCGGTTCATTTCCGCCATGGCGGAGAGTTCAAGTTGCTGGAGTCGGCTGGTGGCGGCGCGCGGGCGGAGGTTGGCGACGGGTTCCGCGCCGGGCACGACGAGGGTACCTTGGTGGGCGCCCGGCAGGAAATCACCGGCCCAGACTTGGCCGCCGGCGTAGGGTGACTTGGGGGCGATGACGATGAAGGACGGAAGGTTTTTGTTGGCGGTCCCGAGCCCGTAGCTGACCCAGGCGCCGATACTGGGGCGGGCGAAGGTGAATGATCCGGTGTGCAGTCCGAGCGTGGCCTCGTAGTGGTTGGTGTGGTCCGAGTGGAGCGAGCGGATGACGCACAAGTCGTCGACGCATTCGGCCATGTGCGGAAAGAGCGAACTCACTTCGGTGCCGCATCTCCCGTGGGGGGCAAAGTCCCACTGCGGGCGCTTGGCGAACATTTGAAAGTCCCCTTTCCGTCCCTGGAATTCATCGACCGCCACCGTTTTCCCCGCGTCGGCCACCAGCCGGGGTTTCGGGTCCCAGGAGTCGATGTGGGACACGCCACCACTCATGTAGAGGAAGATGACGCGTTTGGCCTTGGGGGTGAAATGCGATGGCCGTGGCCGGAGCGGGTTTCCGCCGGAGCTCGAGGCCGCGTCGTCGGCGAGCAGTTCGGCGAGCAGGCCTGGCATGAGGAGCGAACCACCGACCAGCGACCTCAGAAAGCCGCGTCGGTCAGGGATGATGGGCGAGTGGCGGGACATGAGTCAGTCGACGGTGAGGAATTCGTTGCCGCCCATGAGGACGCGCGCGAAGGCGGCCAGGGCGGCGCGAGGGGCGTGGTCGCGGCCGGCGGCGGCGAGTTCGGCGCGGTAGGCGGTGAGGAACACGATGGCGGAGGCCTGTTCTTCCGGTGTGGGCGGGCGCGCGAGCGCGAGGCCGTAGGCGGCGCGAACTTGGGCGGCTTCATCGGGGTGGGCGGCGGCGAGCAGGCGATCGGCGAAGGCTTCCGAGCAGGCGTGGAAGAACGGATCGTTCAGGAAATAAAGCGCCTGAGTGGGCACGGTCGTCATCCGGCGTTCGGGGGTGCTGGCGTTCGGGTCGGGGCCGTCGAAGAGGGCCAGAAACGGGTGACGTTTGATCCGCTGAGTCATCAGATAAATGCTGCGACGATGGTTGTCGTACACCGCGTTGAACGGGCCGTGCTGGGTGAATCCCCAAGTGAGCGGTGAAGGGAACGGGTGGCCTTCGCCGCGCGTCGGATCCAGCGACCCACTGACCTGCAGGATGGCGTCCCGCGTCTCTTCGGCGCTCAAGCGGCGTCGCGTGAAGCGTGCGCCGGGCTGGCTCGTTCGGGCAATCTCAGCCGGGGTTCCGGCCGTCGATACGGACGCCACGGCGGTCTCTCCGGTGGTGGGCGGCTCCACGGAATCAGGTCCGCTGGACTGACGATACGCCGCGCTTCCCATGATGAGGCGATGCATCGACTTGATGGACCAGCCGCCGCGGATGAATTCAGCCGCCAGGAAATCGAGAAGTTCGGGGTGGTCGGGCGGCATCCCGCGCACGCCAAAGTCATTGGGTGTGCGCACGATCCCATGGCCAAAATGATGCTGCCAAAGGCGGTTTACCATGACGCGGGCGGTGAGAGCCCGGGCCGGGCCGACCAGCCATTCGGCGAGTTCGAGCCGGCCGCTGCCCGCCGTGTCCGGGGGAAGCGGTCCCCCTCCGAGGATCGACAGGAACCCGCGCGGAATGGCGGCGCCGGCTTTGGATGGTTCTCCGCGGAGGTGGAGGCGGGCATCTCGGGGCGAGCCTTCACTCATCGCGTACGCCATTGGGAATGGGCCATCGACGAGCATGCGGTCCAACTCCTCGCGGGCCCGAGTGGCCGCTTCTTCCTCTTCGCGCTGTTGACGGCGGAGGTCGGCGAGCCGTGTCCGCTTCTCCGATGCTTTATCGTCACTGGACACGAGGGCGGGCGCGCCAAAGGCCGCAAGTGGAGCGTCACTCAGCACGAAATTGTCCGCGTCGAGGGCCGGCTTGGCGCCCGGCAGGTGCCCATAACTGTCGATGAAGGTGTTGTCGATGACTCCGTCCCAGCCGGCCGCGCACGCGCCTGAAAATTCCGTCGTGCCCGCAGTCGAGGCAATCGTGCCGATGTAGGACTTTGCCTGCAGGTCGAGGACGATCTGGACTTGATACCATGTGCCGACTTGAAGCGGAGCGACCGGATCCCGCGCGTCGCCACTCCGGCGGTAGCATTGGCTGCCATTGATGAAGAGTTCGACGGCGGCGGAATTTCCCGGCCCATGGCCGAGGTAATACCGCCACGATCCGTCGCCCCCCGCCTCGACGCTGGTACAGCGGAAATCGAAGGAGGCGAAAAGCTTAGGGATTTTATCGGCGGACCCGGATTGGGGCAACGTCTGGCCGAAGCCGTTGTAGGCGGCGCTGTTGGGGAGCCGGACGCCGAGCCGCCCTGGGGGGAAATGATTGGCGAATGGACTTTGCGACGACTCGTTGATGGTCACGGTGCTTTGCGGTCCCGGGCCCCATGGGATAACGGGTGGGCGGGAATCGTCCTGGAGTTCGAAGTCGCCGTCCATCCCGACCAGATCGCGGATTTGGTCGGCCAGTGGAGGCGACGGACTGCCGCCGGGCGCTGGCGTGGCCAGCGCCGGAGGCGTTTCGCTGACGGGCGCGATGGGCGCATCATCCTGGACACCCAGATTGTCAAAGGCGATGGCGGGACGCGGTGACTCGGCCGCGTCCGCGGGTTCGAATCCCACATGATTGAGAAGGCCATTCCACTGGGTGGCCAGCGGCAGTGGGTCGAACAACTGCACAGCGTTAGGACGTCCGATGCGCCCGGTGGCGGTGCGTTTTCCCAAGTCGAGTTCGACCTGCAGGTTGTGCCATTGGTTGGGCGCGAGGGCGAGCGCGCGTCCTGTGCCCTCCGTCGTGCGCAGGCGGATTTCCGTGGCCGAGACCACGGCTTCCACCGCCGCCATGCCCGTGGCGTCGCCGATCCAGATCCGATGGAGTCCGTTGCTCGAGGCGGCATCCGCGGTCACGCGAAAATCGAGATTCACATGGACGACGATTTCCTCGCCGCGGCGGCGGGCCGGGTAGAACGCCTGCGTGATGAGGTAGCGGGCGGATCCCGCGGGCACACTGGCGCCCACGCGTCCCCTGGCGTGGAGATTTTGGAACGGGCTTTGGGCGTCGGCGGTGACGGCGATCGGCCCTTCATAGACCCAGGGCGGGACGAGGACGCCGTTGCTGCCTCCCGCCGCGGGGGCTTGCAGTTCGAAATCGCCATCGATGGCGTCCAGCGATCGCAGTACGGCGGTCGGCACCGGTTGACCGGCGCGTTCGAGCGTGCGCGCGAGCGCGGCCAGGCGCGATTCGTAATTTCGCCAGGCCGGGCGCGACTCGTCGGGGGGGCAGAGCGGGCTGAGGGCGCGGTGTTTTTGTTTTTGCTCGGATCCGGGAAAGGCATAGCGCGTGCTGTCAAAGATCCCGTACAGCGCGTAATAATCGGCCATGGTCACGGGATCGAACGTGTGGTCGTGACAGCGAGCGCACCCGAGGCTGAGTCCGAGCACGCTTTGGCCGAGCGTGTCGATGGTGTCTTGGATCGTCAGGTGATGGTAATTTTCCGAATCGAATCCGAAGCGCCGGGAGATCGCGAGGTAACCGGTGGCCGTGACCCGCTCGGCATATCGGTCGCGCGGCCCCCGCTGGGCCAGGATGTCGCCGGCAATCTGTTCGCTCAGGAATTCGTCGTACGGCTTGTCGGCATTGAAGGCATCGATCACGTAGTTGCGATAGCGCCAGGCGACCGGAACCGGATAGTCGGCCGTTTCGCCCGCGGTATCCGCGTAGCGCACCACGTCCAGCCAATGGCGCGCCCAGTGTTCGCCGTAATGCGGCGTGGCCAGCAATCGATCGATCACCCGGCCAAAGGCCTCAGGCGACGCGTCGGCCGCGAACGCCTCCACCTCCTCGGCCGTCGGCGGCAGGCCGGTCAGACCAAAGGTGGCCCGGCGGAGCACCGTGCGACGGTCAGCCTCCGGCGCCAGCCGTTGCATCGCACCACCGGATCGCCCGACCAGATAGGCATCGATCGCCGTGGGCGCCAGCGCCGGGTCGACTGGTGGCGGTGCCGACTCTCGCAGCGGTTGTAACGCCCACCATGATGTCGCCAAGCCAGGGTCCGGACGCGGCAAGGCGCTCGCCCCGGCGGCAAGCGCCAGTGTGATGACGTAAATCTTCAAGGCACATCGCGGCATTGGGACAATCCTAACCACTCACCCCGCCGCCGGCAATCCGAACAGTATACCAGCGTGGCGTCGGGGAATGGATGAATCGCCCGAAGCGGGGCCGGGAGGCCGCGGCCTCACAAAGGGTTCAGCGCGTTCCGGGGCGGCGCACCCTCAGGAGGGGGAGGCAGCTGAAAGATGTGGACCTTCGTCCCGGTGGTTGGATCGCGGCGCCACACCCGGAATCCCGTGCTTTTGGAAAGGGGCTCGGCTCTGGTGGCACCCGAAACCAAAACTACAATGGCCTTTGTGCCCTTCCATACGCCGCCTTTTTGGGACGGGTCATCGGTGTACGTGCCCGGCGATCCTTCCACAAAGCCATCCGCGATCACCGGGAGTTGGCTGTCGCTTTGAGTCCCAAGCCCGGACACGTAGGCCCAGTAGTTCTCGCCTTTTTCCAGCGCTTCCTCGAACGCCGGCGGAGACCCGATGTCGTTATCGGATTTTTGACCGCGCGCCGCGGCATGCCAGGCGGATCGAGGGACGTAAAACGGTCGTTCCTCCTGAAGATAGTCGGGAAACAACTGGCGGTAGGCCTCATTGGAATTCGTCATCGCCTCAGGGAACCGTCCGTCGTGGTCATGGGCATACAGCATGAGGGCTTTGTGGAGGCCGTTGGCCTGCATCGCGCTTGCCGTGATCGCCGCATTGATGCCAGGTCTTCTGATTGCAGGCGGCGTGACGGAGAGCAGCACCAGCAGTCCGACTAATGTCCCCACCACGACGAACCCCCACCGAATTTTGGTCGAACGTTCCAACGGCGGATCGGGCGCGGGAGTCATGCGGTGGAGTGTTAGGTTTATGCTTTAGCATGTCAATGGGGCGGTGCCGGGAGTGGCGGGCTATGGCCGCCATGACGGCGAACGGCTTTTCGCCAAGGGCGGTGGTCGAAGCGGTGGAGGGAAGCGGTGGTGTCATGTTTTTGTTGCTATGGCGGCCTTAGCCCGCCACTCCCGGGGCGGCTTGTGGCCGCCATGACGGCGGCGGATCGGTCCGGTTTTCATCGCGCTGAAGAACTGAAAGTTTTCGGCACGGTCGGCCGTTGTCTGCCCTTGTCGCCATGGCGGCCTCAGCCCGCCACTCCCAGCCGTTGGCGCTCGTGTGCCCGCACAACCTCCCCATTCCCTTATGCCCCCTTCTGACGATCCGCATTTCTATTCTCCCTACAGCGAGACATTAGTGGGTCGGAATCGGTTACCGCATTGGGACCAACAGGGGTGCACGTATGCGTTGACGTTTCGGCTCGCGGACTCCGTGCCCGCGCCGCTCTTGCGTCAGCATCGTTTCGATGAGAATGAGTGGCGGAAGCGAAACCCGGAACCGTGGTCCCCGAAAATAACGCGGGAATATCATCAACGTTTTACGCGCGCCATCGATCGATGGATGGATCAGGGGATCGGCGAATGTTATCTCCACCGGCCGGGGTGCGCCCACATTGTGGGCGAGGCACTGCAGTTCTTTGAAGGCGAGCGCACGCGAGTTCACGCGTGGATCGTCATGCCGAATCATGTCCACGTTCTCGCACAGATCCTCGATGGTCACGGGCTGTCGACGGTCATGGAGTCCTGGAAAGGGTTCACCGCCCGGACGATCAATCGGCACCTCAATCGAGCGGGAACTCTGTGGCAAAAGGGATATTACGACCGACTGGTCCGTGACTGGGATCACTTCGGAAACGTCGTTCGATACGTTCGAAAAAATCCGATGCTGGCAGGACTCCCGCCCGCATCGTGTCTCTCGGGCGAAAGCGCATTGGCGTCGAGGTTTTAGCAGGAAAACGGTGCTGGGAGTGGCGGGCTAAGGCCGCCATGACGGCGAAGCGCTTTTCGCCAGGGGCGGGGATTGAAGCGGTGGACGGAAACGGTGGTGTGATGCTTTTGTTGTTATGGCGGCCTTAGCCCGCCACTCGTGCGCTGCCGAGCAGCGTCCTCTTCTGGGGTGGGAGACCCCGGCCGCAGGCTTCCGTTGGGCCTGCGAGAACTTTGAAGAAACTGCGTCGCTGCGAGGCGGCGTGGGGAGCAA
>JBJXFS010000257.1:0-26539 GCA_046155625.1 Verrucomicrobiales bacterium
TGACTACTGACTACTGACTACTGACTACTGACTACTGACTACTGACTACTGACTACTGACTACTGACTACTGACTACTGACTACTGACTACTGACTACTGACTACTGACTACCGACTACCGACTACCGACTACTGACTACCGACTACCGACTACCGACTGCCGACCTCTGCCCCGCCATGCCACAGCTTGAAAAATGCGACCCACTGGAAACGCGGCAATTTCTGCTGGCGGTGCGGCGGTTGGCGGACACGCTGAGCTACGGAACGGACCACAGTCCCTTTCGGGGATCCGGGCATGAGTATGTGCAGTCGCGGGTGTATCAACCGGGTGATCCGGTGAAGTCGATCGACTGGCGGGTGATGGGACGCACGGGTCGGGCGTATGTGAAGGAGTATGAGGCGCCGAAGCGGATGCCGGTGTACATGTTCATCGACACGTCGGCCTCGATGACGGTGAGTTCGCAACGGCTGAGCAAGTATGCCTGGGCGGTGCAGATTGCCGGCGGACTGGCCTTTGCGTGTTTGGACCGGGTGAGTCCGGTGGGGGTTGTCGGCACGGGGGAGCGACCGCTGCGGATCACGCCGAGTCTATCCAAGATCCAGATTATGGAATGGCTGCATCGACTCCGGCACTATCGTCTGGACGAGGCGACCACACTGGCGGCGCGCGTGGGGGAAATCGCGGGCTGGCTCCCGCAGCGCGCTCTGCTGATCATCTTGAGTGATTTGCACGATCCGGCCGCACCGGCGGCTCTGCGCCTCGCGGCTCAGCGGCACGAAGTCGTAACGCTTCAGTTGCGCGACCCCGCGGAGGAACGGTTGGGGGGCACGGGATTCTTTCATGCGCGCGAGGCCGAGACGGGAACAGCGTTCCTTTCGCGCGGCCGCACCTTGCCCAGTGCGCACGAAACCGTGGCGGCGGCGCTGCGCCGCGGGGGGGTTGATCATCTAGTCCTGCGCACCGACCTGCCGATAGCCGCTCCGCTGCGGGAATTCCTGCAGGCGCGGGGCGGACTGAACCGGAGAGCCCGATGATGAAGCCGACTGGCTATTCAATCGTCCTCTCCTTGGTTCTTGCGTTCTGGACCGCGCTGGCCGGAGGCGTGGTGGCGCAGCAGGCTGGACTTGGGCTCACCGGCGAGGTGACGGACGTGCTGCTGCCCGGCAGTGAACTGCGTGTCAAACCCGATCCCCAGGGCCGAAACCCACTCGCCGTGAGGATCACCGCCACCTACCCGCACGGCACCGCCGGTTTTCGCTACGACATGGCATGGGTGGCTTACGAACCGGGATCGCACAATCTCGCCAACTACCTCGAACGCCTCGACGGCAGCGCCGTGGGTGAACTTCCGTCAATCCCGGTCCAAGCGGTGCCCGTCCTGCCTCCTGGTCCGCCCCGCCCACTGGCGGAATTTTCCGCCCCCCTTCCAAAACTCGGCGGTTATCGGACCGCCCTCATCACCTTCGGCTGTCTTTGGGTCGCCGGCTTGGTCGGTCTCCTTTGCTGGCGCCGGCAGGCTACGATTGAGGCCGCCCCCACCGAGGCCTCGGAGCTCTCACTTGTCGAACGACTCCGCTCTCTCCTTGATCGCGCCCGCGGGGGCACCCTCGATGCCGATTCGCGCGCTGAACTCGAACGCCTTGTCCTCGGATTTTGGCGCCAACGACTGGACCTCGCGGCGCTGTCCGTGCCGGAAGCGGTGCGCCAGTTGCGCGCGCACCCCGAAGCCGGCGGTCTGCTGCACCAAGTGGAAGTCTGGCTGCATTCAGGAAAGTCGGCGATCAGCGAGTCCGATGTCGCCGCTCTCCTGACGCCCTATCTGCAGCCCAATGCGGAGACTGCCAAGTCATCTGTCGCCGCCGCGCCTGCCGGGCCAACCGCCTCCTCCCTGCCATGACCTTCGCCCATCCCTGGCTCCTGTTGCTCCTGCCCCTGCCCGTGGCCGCGCTGCTCTGGGGATGGCGCCGTCATGGCCTGCGCATCGCCGTCCCGTTTGATCACGCCGACGCCCCGCCCCGCCGCTGGCTCACCCTCGCCCTCCGCCTCGCCCAGTCGCTCCCTCTCGTTCTCCTTGCCCTCGCTATCATCATCCTGGCCGGCCCGCGCCGGTGGGGCATGCCCCGTGACCAGCGTGTGATGACGAATATCGAGTTTCTTGTCGATGTCTCCGGCTCCATGACCAGCCAGTATGGCGACGGCAACCGCTATGACGCCGCCATGGCGTCCGTCCTCGACTTCATCGACAAGCGCCGGGGTGATGCCTTTGGGCTGATTGTTTTCGGAGACAGCATTCTCGAATGGGTCCCGCTCACCTCCGACCCGAGCGCCCTCAAGCATGCTCCCGAATTCCTCAGCCCTCTGAAACTCCCCCCCTGGTTCAGTGGCGGCACCAGCATCGGCGCCGCCCTCGAACACACGCTCAAAGTCATGACCGCTCGCAGCGACGGCGACCGCATGATCGTCCTCCTCACCGATGGTTACAGCTTCGACTTGTCCGGCGGCCGCGACGTCGACATCGCCAACAAACTCCGCGACGCCGGGATTCAGGTCTTTTGCATCCACATCGACAACTCGGCGCCGCCCGCCGAGGTCTCGACTATCGCCTCCATGACCGGCGGCCAAATTTTTGCAGCCGGCGATCCTGCGGCCCTCACCGCTGTCTTCAACCGCATTGACGAAATGAAAAAGGCGCGCCTCGAAAAAGTCAGCGCGGAAACCCAGGACGATTTCAGACCGTGGACACTCGCCGGCGGCGCGGTGCTCGCCCTTTGGATCCTGGCTACCGTAACCGGGCTTCGCTACACGCCATGGTGATTCTCCCAGAACTTCTTGCCTTGGCCGCGGCCGCCCTCATGGTGCTCGCCGAGTGGATGCATGCGCGACGCGTCCGCCGCCTCGCTGCCCTGGCTTTTGGCCCGCGCCAGCGACCCGCCCATTGGACCACCCTCACCCCCGCCCTCCGTGTCGTCGCCGCCGCCGCCGCCGCCTGGGCCCTCGCCTCGCTCGCCGTGGTCTCGCCCAAAACCCACGAATCCAAAAAGACCGATCCCAACCGCCTGCGCCGCGTCATTCTCGTCCTCGACGTATCGCCCAGCATGAAACTCAAGGACGCTGGGCCGCAATTGACCCAGACCCGCGCCGAGCGGGCGGCCGCCTTGCTCCAGTCGTTCTTCCAGCGTGTCCCGATGGAACAAGTTCGCCTCAGCGTGATCGCCACGTACACCAGCGCCAAACCCGTCGTCGTCGACACCAAGGATGTCGCCGTGGTCAGCAACATCCTGACCGACCTCCCGCTCTCGCATGCCTTCGAAGCCGGTTCGACCAATCTCTTTACCGGCTTGACTGAAGCGGCCCGCATCGCCCACCCGTGGCCCCGCGCCAGCACCACGGTGATCGTCGTCTCCGACGGAGACACCGTGCCGCCCACCGGCATGCCGGAAATGCCCCCCTCGGTCAATCACACCGTCCTCATCGGACTGGGCGATCCGCGCACCGGGCAGTTCATCAACGGTCGCCAGTCGCGTCAGGACGCCGCCACGCTGAAACAAGTCGCCGTTCGCCTCCGAGGGGTTTACCATGACGGCAATCAGAAACACCTTCCCAGTGACCTGCTCCGCGATATCACCGCCCTCGAAGCCGAAAGCCCGTTCAAAAAACTCGGTCGGCGCGAGTATGCCCTCGCCGCCCTCGCACTCGGCACCCTCATCCTGGCCACCCTGCCATGGACGCTCCACTTCTTCGGCACGCGCTACCGCCCGGGCCGCCCTCTTCCGATCCCCCGCCCGACCCGCCCCCATCCCGCCCTCGCCACCTCATCCCACTAGCCCGATTCACCCATAAACCAGCTCACCCACCATGAAACTTCTCCTTATTACTCTCTGGCTAGCGGTACCGCTGGCCATGGCCGCGTATCATTTTGGACCCGGTCAGGAACTGCTCAAGAATGATGCTGCCGCCCGCCATCTGGCTGCGGCGACGCGTGCCACGGCGGAAGGCGATGCGGCAGCGGCCATTGAAGCCTACGAAAAAGCCATGACCGCGCTGCCAGGTAATGCTGTCGAGCAAACGCGGCAGATCCGTCTGGCGCGGGCCAAAGTGCGCATGCCGAACGGTCAATTGCCCGAGGCGCACGACGATTTGGATGCGCTTTATGCCGAATTGGCGGCCGATCCCCAGGCCGATCCGGAGCTGGTGCGCGAGACCCGCGCGGCGCTTGGCACTGCCAAATACTACCTGGCCTGGCTCATGCGCCTTGAAGGCGGGACTGAGGAAGAATGGCGACCACAAATCGAAGCGTCCCGGCAGCATTTCCGCCAGCTCGCTGAAGAGGCCCAAACCGCCGGCGAGACAACGCTCGTGACCACGCACCGCGAAAGCCTAGAGTCCGCGATCCGACTTGGCCGCATGGACTTGACCGAACTTCAAGGGTTGCCGCTGCCCAAGCAGTGCAAAAACTGCAAATCCGGCAAATGCAAGAGCAAGGGGCCGGCGAAAAAAGAGCAAAAAAAACCGGAAGATTCACGCGGTGCCGGCAAGACCCAAGGACCCGACCAATCCGGTTCCTGATCGCCATTCCCGTTCCCCCACCCCATGCCCAGGATGTCTCCACAACGTCCCCAGATTTCTCCTGCCCTAGCGCTCCCCCTCTTCGCCGGGACCAGCCTGGGCCTGATTGTCGCGACCACAACGACGCCCGCGCAGACGGTGCCGATCGAAAAGGTCAAGGTCGTCGAGGCTGCCGCCGCGTCGACCACCCCAGCCACCTCCACTCCCGGCTCGCCCGAAGCCGCGGCCGCTGCCGCGGCGGCAGCCAAGCCCGCCCCCTCGCTGCTCGATTCTATCAAACAGTCGGTCTTCTCGCGCGCCCCACAAACAATCCTGGATGAATTTGCGGCGGCCCTGTTGCCGCCGGCTGCCACCGCGACGCCCGCTGCCCCACCTCCCGGTCAAGCGACCACTCCCTCCACTCCACCGCCGCCTCCCGATCCCAATGCCGAAGCCGTCGCCGGGCTGCGGCGAGCCGTGGCCACCGGCCGCTGGTCCGAAGTGGGCCTCTTTATGCGCGAGAAGCTCAAAGATCCGCCCGAGGCGGCGAAGCAGGCGTACCAGCACATCCTTGATTCTCTGGCCACCGATCCGCGCCAGCAGCAAATGCAGCAGATGCAGCAAATGCAGCAGACTCGTGCCAGCGGAGCCGTCCCGCCGCCGATGCCTCAACCGATGATGATGGATGGCGGCGGTCAACAGTTTCCGGCTTTCCGCCAATCCCAACTGATCCATCCATCGGATGTTCTAGCCTTGGCCGACATCTGCCCCGGCGACATCGATCAGCCAGTCATCGACCGGCTCGGCAGCTTGCTCGCCAGCGCCTTTCAACGCGGCGATCGTCCCGAATCCATGCTCGAGGCACTGGACACCGGGACCGCCAAACTCGGCGGATCCGACCCCGCCCGCCGCCTGCTCGCCGCCCGCCTCCTCCTCGCCTCCGGCCAAGCGGTTCACCTGGGTCGATTTCTGCCGGCCCTCGACGACGCCCTGGCGGCCGGGGATGCGGATCGACTCAATCTCCTGGCCCTGCATTTCCTGTCCCTGCATCAACGCGAAGGCCAGCCAGTCATGCTGGAACGCGCCTGGCAGGCGACTCAGCGTGTTCTCACCGTTTCCACCACTCCACTGCCCGCCCGTCAGGAAGCCTTGCGGCGCGCCATGGAACTGGCGCCGCGAGTCCAGGCGACCCTCGGGGAAAAATGGCTGGTGGAAAGTTTCACCACCGAGCCGGCCCGCGGCTTGGAAATCCTCGCGACCATCGGCGCCGTCATCTCGCGTGATCGCATGAACTTTCAGGCGGAAACGCGCCAGACCAATCTGGAGTTGCAGCACCGCGTCGTCACCACCCTGTTGAAGTCCGCGCCCGATCGCGCCGCCGAATGGCAGTCCCCGCTCACCGTGCTCGCGCTCAACTGGCAGCAGGAAGCCAAGTGGTCCCAGGAGCGCGACCTGAGCACCCAGCGTGGCCCGCAGATGCAGTACGATCCCTTCGGAAACGTCTATTTTTCCAACTACGACGTTCAGCAGCAAATGCAGATGCAGCAGCAGCGCGGGCCAACCCCCATCCCAAGCGGGCGCCTGCTCGACCTGCGGCCCGACGGCTTGTGGCTCGAGCGCCTCGAACCAAGCCTCCGTCCGGCACTCTTGGCCCAGACCGTCGAACTCTTCCTCAAGGTGAACGAACCGGAGGCCGCCTTCCCGCTCATCGAAAGCGTCTCCGCCAGCCTCAAGGACGAAGGGCGTCGCCTCGCCGGCCGATTCCTCGAGGTTTGGACCGAAAAACACGACCCCAATGCCTCCCGCCGTCGCACCAACCGGTTCATGTACATTTACGGGTACAATCCGCAGGCCGATGGCATTCCACTTACCCGGTCTCAGCAGGACAGAAACCTCAAGGAACTCGCGGTCTGGGTGAAACGCCTGCGCGCCCTGCCCATCGAGTCCCTGGACGAAACCAAGATCGCCGACGCCTTCGTCAAAACCCACTCTCTCGCCGAAGTCTACCGCCTCGAAGACATGCAGACGGTCTTTGGACCGCTCGAGGGAATGAAGCCGGACACGCTGGCATCGCTCGTCCAAACCATGCGCACCAACCTCGGCTCGGTCTGGCGCGCTCCCCAGGTCCAGCAGGACGCCAAAACCAAACGCACCGACAAGGACATCCAGGCGGAACTCTTTCGCGGGTATTCAACCGCCCTGGACGCGCTGGAATCCGCCCTCACGGCCCACCCCACCCACTGGGGCCTGCGGCTGGCCCATTCCGCGGTCGCCTTTGATCAACTCACCTACGAAAACTCCCTGGCCCGCGGATCGGACTTCATGGTGCGGCGCGAGCAGGCCTTCGCCGGATTCCAACAAGCGGCGCAACTATACGCCCAGGCGCTGCCCACGCTCGAAGCCAAGGACCAGTCCTCGCAAGTCTACTTTCAGTGGTTCTACGCCAGCCTGGGCGCCTGCGACCTCGAAGCCGTGAAATTTGAATACCCCGAGGCGCCCAAACAAATCCCCCTGATCCGCGAAGCCCTGGCCGCCCTGCCCGGCGAGGCCGCCCACAAACACCTCACCGAATTCGCCAACGCCCTCTCCACCCGTATGAGTGCCGTGCAGCCGGAACTCAAACACCGCTACCTCGGCGCCGGCTTGCAGATCGCCGGCGATCACGAACGCGCGCGCGAGGCCCGCGAGTTGTTCGATTATTACCAGGACCTCGTCACCGAGGTCCAACTCGTCACCCGCCTCGACGGCCCCGACCGCATCGGCACCCACCCCTTTGGCGTCTTCATCGAAATCCGCCACACCAAACAAATCGAACGCGAGGCCGGCGGATTCCAGAAATACCTCCAGAACCAGCAAGGCGGATACTATTATAATTTCGGTAGACCCCCCGAAAATTACCGCGAAAAGTTCGAGGAGGCCGCCCGTCAGGCACTCCAGGAAAGTTTCGATGTCCAGTCCTGCACCTTCCACACCGACAAGATCGTCTCCCGCGGCACGGAACAAGACGGTTGGCGCGTCACTCCATACGCGTATCTGCTCCTCAAACCCAAAGGCCCGCAAGTCGACGCCCTGCCACCCCTTAAGTTGAATCTCGATTTTCTCGACACCTCGGGCTTCGCCGTCCTCCCCATCGCCTCGCCCCGCATCCCGCTCGACGCCAGCAACCCGGCTCCCCCGCGCCCCGCCTCTCAGGTCGAGGTCCGCCAGATTCTCGACGAACGCAAGGCCCGCGAGGGCGTGCTGGTCCTCGAAGTGCGCGCCACCGCCCACGGCCTTGTACCCGACCTCGACTCGCTTCTCACCTTTCCTGCGGGCGACTTTGATCTCGCCTCCACTGAGGATCAGGGCGTCCACATCACCCAGCTCGACGCCGAATCGGAAGAAAACGCCGCCGTCTCCGAACGGTTGTGGAACCTCACATACCAGGCCAAAGCCGGACTGAGCTCGCCCCCACGCTCGTTCGGGTTTGGCGCCACAAAAGACCCCGTCTTCACCGTGAGCCACTTCCGCTACGCCGACGCCGACCTCGCCCAAGTCGGACCGGTCGTCGACCTTCAGGAATCCTATGCCAAACCCGGCTTTCCCTGGGGTTGGATCTTCGCCGCCCTGAGCGCCGTCGCCGCCATCGTTGGCACGTACTTCTGGCGGCGCCAGTTCCGCTCGATCCACGGCCCGATCGCCTCGTTCTCACTGCCCGACGAAATCAACCCGCTCACTGTCCTCGGCCTCCTCCGCCGCATCCGAGAACGCGCCACCCTCCCCGCCCCGCAAATCACCGAACTCGACCAAACCATCGCCGACCTCGAAGCCCATTACTTCGCCCCTCAAGGACCGCCGCACGCCGATCTGGACCAAACCGCCCGCCGATGGATCACCGTGGCGGGATGACGTCGGCGGTCGGCAGTCGGCAGTCGGCAGTCGGGGGGCGGAAGGTGGAGCGCGGAACTTGATGAGCGAAAGTGGTTGTTGCGCGAGTGATTCCCACCCTCGCTGGAAAAACGGCAATCGCACAGGACGCCTCTGCGAGTGGCGGGCTGTGGCCGCCATAGGGCGACGACATGGGCCAAGCCGGTTAACGCCAGGGTAAGAGCTGGTGATTCATGCCCTTAGTATTATGGCGGCCACAGCCCGCCACTCCCAGGGAAGAAAGACGCTGATAGCCCGTGCAAAAATCCGCCAGCCGGACGGCCACCGCGAACGACGCGCCTTCACCGTGGACGAATTCCGCAAACTCCTGGCCGTGGCCAAGGGCGAATGGTGCGGCCTCATCCTGGCGAGCCTCTACATCGGTCAGGGCTCGGCGATGCCGCCTCGCTCCAGTGGGAATCGCTCAACCTCAAGAGCGCCACGCTTACCCTGACCACTCAACCTAAGGAGCGGGATGAGAACAAACACTTTCAGTCTGCCTCCTCCATAGCATGGCCGAATACTGGTTTCATGATAAAAAGAACCTTAGCGCTGTCAGAACAAGCAATGAGTATGCAATCCCGTTGCAGAGGACAACGCACAATATTGAAATGATGGAAGGCAGTTTCATGGCTTTGGTTTTTGAGGTGGCATCGTAGTTCCTTTGCTCTTCTTGACGCTACGATTCGGGCCGGCAGGAAGCTCGGGTCCCATTGACATCTCCGCTTTGCAGTTCCATTTGATTCTGAGAGCACGGTCTCCACGGGATAGCGCGGACCGCGAACACAGGGCTTGCCATGACAGATTGCCGGATTGCTGGTGATTCTCGTCAGGAGCCCTCCCTCGCTCGTGGGCATTCCTGTACCTTGAAACCAAGGCGTGCGCAACGAGTCATCGTGGCCATGAGTCCAAAAGGCAGGGCGTTTTCATTCTCGCCGAGGGAAGTCCTGCGCCGTAGCCGTGACGATAAGGCGTTCCGTGGACGTCACGGCACCGACAAGGGAAAGCCACTACCTACGGCGTTCCTCCGAAGTCGTTGGTTTTCTGGGACTGCGGCAAGCATTGCCGCTCTACCGGGCGGAAGCCCCTTCTCAGAAGCGGCGTTCCGCCTGAAGAGCTGGAACATTTTCCAGCAGTCCCAAAGCCTTCGGCTCCCTTCGCTTTACGCGATCTGGATGAGTCGTTTATAATCAGGCTATCGCTTCCGCAGATGTAAACGCCCTGGTCCAAGATGGACGGTGGCACCGCGAATTTCACCAACGGGCACGAAAAATAGGCAAACTCTGCCAGTCATTAAACTCGGAAACAGAAACAATGGGCGTTTTGGGCTTCAATCCTTCACCCCCTTCGCGCCCTTCCCGAGAAAATAGCCGACAGCCGCCGTTATCTGTGGAGCGCGTCGAGCACGGCTTCGGGATGGGACTCGGCGACACGAAGCAGTGCCCGAGCGGTTCCTTCGGGACGGCGGTGACCTTGTTCCCAGTTCTGTAGAGTGCGGGGACTGATCCCGATGAGGGCGGCAAACTGGAGCTGGCTGAGTCCGAGCTTCTCCCGAACCGCCTTGGCATCAGGCCATTGCAAATTAGTGGTGCGGGCGGATGGCTTTTTCCCGCGGAGAATGACACCGCCTTCCTTGAGGCTGGCGGCGAGTTGTTGGAATAGTTCTTCTTTCATGGGAATTCGTTTGCGATGATGGACTTAAGGACTTTCAGTTGGTCAGGTGTGAGGTTTTCCTGTGAGCTCTTTGGGTAGGCGAGCAGCAGGAGAATGACGTTGCCCGCGCCATGCCAATAGTAGATGACGCGTAACCCGCCGCGCTTGCCGCGCCCCGGTCTCGTCCAGCGCAGTTTGCGCAGCCCGCCGGATCCTCGGATCAGATCGCCGCTTTCAGGATTGGCCATCAACGCCCACTGCATTGCGTTCAGTTCTTCATCGGGCACAATCTCCGCTGCCTGACGGTTGAAGAATGAGGTCTCCTTGAAGACGAGGCGCACGCTGGATATTATCCGTCATTGACGGATGGCTGTCAATGCGTGAATCGGAGGACGCACGGATGGGCACGGCGGATTTTTGTACGGGCGAAAAAAGCATGAAAAAATCGGGGGACGACTGGGAGTGGCGGGCTAAGACCGCCATATTGACTCGAGCATTCGACTCAGTCCGGTCGCTCGCAATGTCAAAACGTTTTCGGTTCCACGGCGGCCCCAGCCCGCCACTCCCAGTGAAACACTACCTTACAACCGTGCAAAAATCCGCCGTGACGGATGGGTTTCGCGATGGGGGATGGTGGGGCTTGCTGGAGTGCGGAATTCACAGCGTGGTGTTCAAGGATGGTGGGCCGGTCCATCGAGAACTTCCGCTGGCGGCTGAACTCAAGCGATTTCGGCTGTCGGCGGGTGTGCATCAACCACGAAAAACACGAAACACACGAAAAACCAAGGCATTGGCCAATAATGGCCGTCCATCTAATGGGTGAAAAGGCCACTTGTTCCAATTCACTAATTTTTAGTGTGTTTCGTGACTTTCGTGGTTTCTTGTCCCTTTCAGGTCGATCCGAGCCGCAGCCATTCCGGTATTGGGCTTGTCGACGCGGCGGATTGGGTCAGGATACGAGTTCGCGCCGCTCCGCCATGACTCTGTATTTGACCAAGATTTTCGTGTCCGCCGGCATCATTTTGGCCGTGTCCGAGCTGGCCAAACGGAACAACACCGTGGCCAGCGTCGTGCATTCGCTGCCGCTCACTTCCCTGCTCGCCCTAAGCTGGATCTTTTGGGAAACCAAGGATACACGACTCATCGCCAGCCATGCCCATGGGACGTTCTGGTTCGTTTTGCCGACGCTTCCGATGTTTCTGGTGCTGCCGGCGCTCCTGCGCGTGGGCTGGGGCTACTGGCCGGCGCTGGGCGTCTGCCTGGTTGGCACGTTCGGCCTCTACGCCTTGACCATGTGGGTGACGAAAGCGTTGGGCATCCAATTTTGATTCCCCCTTCCCTTTCGTGGATTTCCGGCCACCGTAGCGCCATGCCCGCCACTCTGGCCAGTGACACTCGCATCGAACCCGCCACCTTGGACGACATGGCGGCCCTAACCGAATTGGTCATGGATCTGATGGAGGAGGAGGCGGACTTCGAACCGGACCGCCGCAAGCAGGAGATCGGGCTCCGGCTCATCCTGGAGCAGCCGAACCGCGGTCGCATCTTCGTCCTGCGCAATGACCACCAGATTTTCGGGATGGTGAACCTGCTCTTCACCATCTCGACCGCCGAAGGCGGCTTCGTCATTTTGATGGAGGATTTCATCATTCATCCCCAGCACCGCGGCAACGGCTTCGGCAGCCGCCTCATGAAATACGTGCTCGACTTTGCCCGGGAAAAAAACTTCAAGCGCATCACGTTGCTGACCGACCGGGTGAGCAATGTTTCGCAGCAATTCTTCGAGGGGCATGGATTCACCCACAGCGCCATGATCCCGATGCGATGCGTGTTTCACACCGCCGACGAGCCGTGATGCTATGAATCCGGATCCCGCCATCGCCGCGGTGCTTGCCGCCCTTCGGGGCGAGGGATTTGGAATTGAAGACGGGGCTTCCACCGCCGCTGCCGATGGCGCGGCCCTGGTCATGCTGGGCGTCATTTGCTTCATGGCCGGGCTGATCGCGGCATTCGCCTGGACCATGCGCCGTCGCTCCCAACGACCGGACCCCACCCTGGAATTCCTGGCCCGCTTGCGCGACGAGCAGAAACCCTCATCCCCCGATGTCACCGCCTCCGCCGGAGAGAGTTGGGAGCGACCGGCTGACTGGTGGAAGCGCGACCGACCGGGTTAACCCAAAATGGGAGGTGCCGAGGTCGCCCTCAGGATGACGGCTCTCGGCCCCGCAGCGACTCGACCGCCGGCATCAGCAAGTCGCGCTGCCACGGCAGCAACTGCGCGTGCGCTTCGATGTCCTGGGCAAGTTCTTCAAGGATGGATCGGGACGCGATGAGCGAACCATCGAGATTCATCGTGCTGGCCACTCGATCGCGATGCCCTTTGAGCTGGTCGAAGCGCTTTTCGGCTTCAGGATGGCGTGTCGTGCGCTTTCGGCTGAGCCGTTTGGGCCACTGGTCCGGCGGCAATTTGCCGGCGGCGGCCAGCGCCTGATGAAACCGGCGTCGGGCGGGCGGTGGAAACCGCGGCGGCAACTGAGGTTCCTGCCCGTTCTGAAACGCCATGGCCATTTGCAGCAGTGGCTCGTTGTTGAGCACTTTGAAGGCGGGACGATCGAGCCGTTCGGCCTCGCCGTTGCGCCAGTGCCAGAGCGCGCGCAACGCGGCCAGACCGCGTGGCTGCAGGTTGCCCCACCCGGTGATGCGCCACGCCTCCTCGCCGTCCGGCGGCGTGCGCTTCAGCACCTGCTCCCGAGCCGCGGCGCAACTCTGATGAAACCAATCGAGGCGGCTCACTTCCTCGAGCTGCCCGAGCAACCGGTCTGCCAATGGAAGGATATAGCGGACGTCGTTCAGGGCATATTCGACCATGACTGGGGGCAGCGGGCGGCGACCCCAGTCGGCCCGCTGCGACTGCTTGGACAGCGTCACGTTGAAGACGTCCTGCAGCAGGTGCGCCAGCCCGAACTGGCGGAACCCGACGAGCCGGGCCGCCGTCTGGGTGTCAAGCACGGTCGGGGGGACGAAATCGAAGGTGCGCTTGAAGAGCGACATGTCAAAATCGGCGCCGTGCATCCAGACTTCGGCATCGCGAAGGAACCCGAGAAGGGGCGAAAGATCGCCCACCCGCAGCGGGTCGATGATGATGTGACGCTCCGCGCACGTGAACTGAATGAGACACAGTTTCTCCCTGTAAGAATGCAGGCTGTCGGCCTCGGTGTCGACCGCGCAGCGGTGGCGGCCGGAGGCGGCGGGAGGCAGGGCATCGAGATAGGCGACCAGGGCCTCGGTGGTCTCGATGATCGCGCTGGGCGGGACGGGCGGGGGTGAGGCGGAACTGGGAGCGGGGGCTTCCATTGGTCATGAGAGGCGCAGGCCGCTGAGGAGGAGTTCCGCATTGTTTTGGGTTGCCCGAAGGTTCTTGACCAGCACCTCCATGGCCTCGCCCGCTGGCAGTTGGGCGAGTTGGCGTCGGATGCCGAGGATGCGTCGAAATTCCTCGGGGTGATACAGGCGGTCGTCGTTGCGCGTCGCGGACTTCTGCATGTTGATCGCCGGAAAGATCCGGCGCTCGACCAATTCGCGATCGAGCTGCAGTTCCATGTTTCCCGTGCCTTTGAACTCCTCGAAAATGACCTCATCCATCCGGCTCTCGGTTTCAATCAACGCCGTGGCCACGATCGTCAAACTGCCTCCCTCCTCGACGTTGCGGGCGGCGCCGAAGAACTTGCGAGCCCGCTGCAGCGCCTTGGGATCCACGCCGCCGGACGTGAGACGCGCCTTGCCGCCTCCGCCCCCGCCACCGCCACCGCAGTTGTTGTAGGCGCGCGTCAGCCGCGTCAGACTGTCAAGCAGCACGACCACGTCCCGACCGCGTTCAACCAGCCGCTGAGCGCGAGCAATGACTATCTCCGCCACCTGCATGTGGCGATCGGGCATTTGGTCGAAGGTTGACGCAAACACAATGGAATCGACCGTTTCTTTGAAATCCGTCACCTCTTCCGGCCGCTCGTCGAGCAGCAGCACCATCAATTCGACCTCCGGATGGTTCTCTCGGATGGCCACGGCAATTTCTTTGAGCAGGATGGTCTTGCCGCCACGGGGCGGCGCGCAGATCAAGGCGCGCTGACCCTTCCCCAAGGGCGCCAGAATGTCGATGACGCGCGTACTGACCGATTTGCTCTTGCGATTTTCCAGGATGACCCGGTCTTTCGGAAAAAGGGGGGTCAGACTGTCGAACGCCTTCGGTGGCTGCCAATTCTCCACTTCGATCCCCTCGATGGTGACCACCGTGTCGATGGAGAGGAAACTCTCCTTTTCGCGGGGCGAGCGGGCGATCGCCGTGACGAAATTCCCGGTCTTGAGCCCGAAGCGGCGGATGATGTTCGGAGACATATAGACGTCATCCGGCTGAGGCAGGAAGCTGTAAATCGGGTCGCGTACAAATCCATACCCATCGCGCGTCACCTCAATCACGCCGTGACACTCGAAAACCGTCCCACGGCGCCCCCAAAAACAGCAGATTTCGAAAACCAGCTGGTGCTTCGACCGGCTGCCACCGACTCGCAGCCCGAGCGAGGCGCCCAGTTCATACAACTGGGACAGCGAATTCTTCTGAAACGCATGCAAGTCGACGCGCTCCGGAGGAGGGGGAGGCGCTGGGACGGCCAGCTCGGCCGGCTGAGCCGTTGACTCGAGCCCGGCGGGCGGGTGGGGTGTCCCGGACGTGTCGGCGGCGGCAGGTGCGGTGACGGCCGTGTCGCTCAGGGCAACAGCCACGGGTGCCGGATCAGGCACGATACTTGTCTCTTCAGGCATGGGATACTTCCTTCGTTCCAGACCACGAGGTGCGCCCGGCGCACTTTCTCCAGGATCGGCCATTGGGCCGCCAGGATTCGATCGACCATCGCGTCATCGAGACCGCGGAAACTCCTCAGGCGATCCCGCTGGATGATGGGGCTGGCTGCCAGAACGATTTCATAATCCCGGAATACGTCAAATCCTGATTCGTAAAGAAGCGGCACCTCCGCAAGAAACAGCCTAACCGTCCCGGACGCCCTCGCAGCCGCCTGGGTCAATTCACATTGGCGCCTGACCTCCGGATGAAGCAGCATTTCGAGTCGCCGCCGCGCCTTGTCATTCCCAAAAACGAGCGGGCGCAGCCGCGACCGGTCCACCGTGCCGTCATCAGCCAGCACTTCCGACCCAAAATCGCCTGCCACCCGCGCCGCCCATGTGCGGTCCGCCAGAAGCCCGTGGACCGCGGCGTCGCAGTCAAAAACCTTAATCCCGGAATCCTCCGCCGTCAGCAGGGATACAAAAAGGCTCTTGCCCGTGGCCACTCCACCCGTCAGACAGGCAGTAATCATACGAACAAATACCGCCGGCGCTATGAAAAGTCACTCAATCACAGGCCTCAATTCTTGTACCCCCGATTTCTCTGTCCCCACCGCTCGCTTTTTGGGACGGAAAAATTGGGGGTAAAAAATATCCGGAACATCTAGGAAACCTACTTTCCGACCTAAAGGCAGTTCGATGGGGGTGGGCCCGACCCCGCTTATTGGAAAAAGGGGACGCGGATGCGCCCCCTTTTGAGTCTGTGGTCGACAGTGCGGACGAACCGCTACTGGGTCACTTAAAGTTCATATCAGGCGCCTGGGGAATCAGGGCGTCGTCGGGACCACCGGGAATGGGGGGGGCGCCGACGTCGCCGGAACCACCGGTGCGGCCGGCGTTGACCTTCTGGCCGGATGGATCGATGACATTGACAGTCACGAACATCATGAGGTTCTTCTTGAAGGACTGGTCGGCTTTGGTGCGGAAGAGGCGGCCCAAATAGGGGATGTCACCAAAAATCGGCACTTTGTCCTCGACGGACTGCACTTGATCGGCAATGAGGCCACCGATGCCGAGCGTCATACCGTCCCAGATCGTGACGGATGTGCTCAGCTTGCGGCTCGAGAAGACCGGCTGCTCGATGCGGTTTTCCGTCAGGATGATGGTTGTCGGGTTACCGAGGGCGTCGACGGCCGACGTTTGAATCGGGCTGCCGTAATTGATGAAACCTTCGAATTCAACGACTTCCGGAGCCAGCGTTAGGTCAATGGTGTAGCCATCGTTACTCAAGGTGGGTTCAACTTCGAGAGTGACACCAGTATTGCGTGTTTCGAACGCCGTAGGAGTTGTCGGGGTGACGGGGAATCCGCCGCCGGCTGAGCCACCGCCACCGCCGCCGCCGAACAGGCTGCCGCCGCCGCCGAAGTCTTGAGGAATTTCCGGTGGTTCGAATTCGGTGGGATAGATGAATTCGCGAATCACCTCGACTTTGGCGCGTTGGCCGCTTCGAGTGGTGACCTGGGGTGCCGTGAGGAGGTCGGTCCCTTTCTTTTGATTGAGCGCGCGGAGGACGACTTGGAATTGCGGGTCGGTAAACACACCGGCCACGCCAAAAACGGCCGGGGTGACGCTCGATTCCGCGGTGCCCTCAGCCGTGGTGTTGGCCGTGAGCAGACCATCGATGGCATTGTTCGAAATGGCGTTATCGCCGAAACGCAAACCGCCGGTCGTGAGAGCCGTTCCACCGACGGGCACAGCCGTGTTGCCCTGACCCGGAGGGACAAAAGACCAGTTGTTTCCGCCGACCGGACCAGCGGCGCGATTACCCGCGGTACCGCCACCCATAAAGACCCCGGAGCTCAGGTCGAAGGCGCCGATCAGCCAGTCGAAGCCGAATTCATCAGTGTTCTTCTGGTTCACCTCGATGAATTTCGCGGAGATATTGACCATCTTGGACACTTTGTTCGAGATGCTTTCGACGAACTGGTCGACGAGATCCAGGTTGGCCGGCGTGTTGCGCACGGTCAGCGTCGAGGTGGCCGAACTGAAGAAGGCAGTGCCTGAGTCGGGGAATTGAATGCCCGCTTGCTTCAGGATGTCTATGGCTGATGCGCGGGGACGGAGGGCCGAACCACTGTCAGCTTCACCGCCGCCGCCGGCGGCAAACGGATCAGCGCCGCCGGCATCGGCTTCGCCTCCCCCTGAACCTCCCATGCTCAGGAAGTCTGGCGGCACTCGGAAGACCTTCGTATACAATTCTTGATCGCTGTCGGCGGGCGAGATGATGACCGCAAAGGAGTCGACCCGAGACCGCAAACCCGCCTGGTCGGCCACAGCCTTGACAGCCACTTCCAGCGGCACGTTGGTCAGGTTGAGGCTGGTGATGCGGGGCATGGCGCCGGTGGCGGGCAAGCGAAGGATGAAGTTCACGCCCTTCTTGTTGGGATCGGTCGTGTTGACATCAAGTTCGCGGCTTTTCAACCGGAGGAACTCAACGGCTTCCTCGACCGTCGCTTGTTCCAGCGCGACACTTGGGATGTACAGGGTGCGCATCTTGTCGAGGATGACTTGGGATCCATCGACGCCGCCGCCACGATCCAATTCGTCGATGCCACCGCCGGCGGTCAAAGAGGGGACTGCCGTTTCCCATTGCTCGTCGACTTCACGCAGCGCCTTGGCGCGGGTGTGGTCTCGGGCGGAAAGGAGGTATTCGCTGATGCGGCGCTCGGTCCGCTCGAGTTGGCGGCGGGCGGCCGTGTTATATGGGTCCATGGCGAGGACACGGTTGAAAGAGTCCCGCGCTTTGTCGAAGTCACCCAAATCGAAATAGCCGAGCCCAAGGTCGAGGTTCTTTTTGACCTCCTGCACATTGGTCATGTGCTCTTTGGAATTGGCGGGATTGAACCACTCCGGATCCTCAAGGCGATCGAGAAGGCGCTTCGCGGCGCGGTTGTCCGGATCAATGGCGAGAACGTTGTTCAGCAGGGTGCGGGCGGCGTCATATTCCCCCCCTTCCGCGCGTTGCTGGGCCAGATTGACGCTGGCGTCGCCATATTTCGCGATGACGCGCTGGCGTTGATCGCGGAAAAGATCCGAATCCGGGATGAGGTCGAGCGCGGCGCGGTAGTGACCGACGGCCGCTTCAAAATCCCGATCCGCCATGGCCTTGTCCCCAGACGCCTCCTCTTCCAACGCCTGCGCGACACGTTGTTGGCGCCGAATGACTTCCCGTTCCGCGATCCCAACCGTCGACGAGTCGCCCCCTTCACCGGCATAGCTGGTGGTAGTCGGCGCCCATGGGGTGAGAGCGGCGAGGAACGCAGCCGCAAGGCCGTGGTGGGTGATCGAGGGATGCACTGATGGTCTCATGTGGATAATGGGGCGATGCTTAGAGGAAAGGAATAGGACGGGCAAGAATCTTTTTCAGGGGGATCAGGGAAATCAGCGGGCGCGCTAGGGGGCTTTCGGGGGGGCGGCCAGCTTCTTGACCTTTTTAACCAAGTCGTTGGCTCCTTCCGGGAGATACATGATGACCACTTGGTCCGCGGCGATTTCTTCGACGGTGATGGTCATTCCGGCAGGTTTGTCGAGTTCGAAGTCCTCGCCTGCCTTGACCTCGTAGGTCTTGCCGGTCAGCGTGTATTCGAATTTGGCGCGATAGGTCGGGTGGTCGAGGTAAACGCCCTGCTCCAGCCGGAGTTTCGTGCCCTTCGGGTCTTTGGCGTCCGTCAGGGTGGCCACGGCGACCTGGGTGTCCGAATTAAACCTTTTGACCGTCTCCATTTTAACGTCCGTGATGGTGAAGCGGCCGGGTTCAAAGCGGGCGGTCGAGGCACCGGCTCTGATATACTCGGTACGGCGATTTTCCGTGCCATCCGGGGCGACGGTGATGAACGCGACCGAGGCGGTGCCATTGTCGAAAGAATTCAGGCGAATTCGGAGAGGTTCTTCCAGTCGCTCGGAAAAATAGAGCTTGGTGTCCCAGCCCGGCTGGCTCAGGCTTGAATTCGGATCAGTTTGGGCCTCAAATTCGTCCAGATTCGCGTAACCGTCGTTATCGGGATCTTGGGTGAGGACGTCGATGGCCGTGTAGTCAAGGTTGTTGTCGACGAGCCAGACGTTGGGCACTGGGTCGCGGAGTTTGCTTCCCTGAGGATCGCGCATACGGAACGGCTCGTTGGGCCGGTCGCTCATGACGACGAATGGGGTCGACGAGAAGAGCGGCATTTCGAGATTGACGGGCCATTGGGGGACCGACTGGACGCGCTTCATGGCCTCGCTCACGGCATCGGCAACGAGCGGGGCCGGATTGTTATTAGGAACCACTTGGTCAAATTGAAAGCGCGAGGCAAAACCGGTGGCTTTGAGAATGATCCAGAGAGACCCCAGGATGGCGAGCGCCGCGGCGATAATCAGGAAGGCTCGTTCGTAATTCTTTTGGATCCAGTTCATGGAAAGCGGGCGAATAAGTGAAATCGGAGGGATTAATTCGTGGAGGCGGTTTTGGCCTCACTGGTGGCCGCGGCGGTGGGCTCAAGGAAACGAATGAGGTCGACGGCCAGCCAGACCGAGACTTTTTCGCCCCCGAGCACGACGTCGGAGTCCTTCTTCGACTCCTCGGACGTCTCCCCCAGGGTGCCCTTGGGCGGTCCCGCCTTGCGTTCGTTTTCGATTCTCAGGCTGCGGATGGCGTAAAAGTAATCCTTGCTGGCGGCGAGATGGTTGAGGACCTCCTGCACGCTGCGCGGGCTGCCGGTGAACCGGACTTGCATGGGATAGCGTTTCAACACAAGTTCCTCGGCCAGCGCGGGCGCGGGACCGGCGGCGGCAGGCTTCTTGGCCGCGGCACGCCCGGCCGGTGTTTTGGCGTCGGCGGCGGCGTCGGGACGGGCCGATTCGACGTCGAGTTCCGACCGGACGATATCATCGATGCTGGCCACACGATCGGTGAGCATGGTCCGCACAATGGCATCGAGGGCGCCCAGCTGGAAGAGCAGGTCAGGCACGGCTTGGCGCGGCGGCAGATTGGCCAGGTATTTCCCGAACCCGAGATCGAAGTCGGGGCCAGCGCGGCTATTCAGCTTGGTCAATTCCGCCTGATTCTTGAGGGCGCTGAGGGTATCGGTCAGGGCGGATTGGAATTTGTCGCTGGAGGCTTCGGTATCGAGGGCTGGCTGGGCGGCTCGGAGCGCCAGTTGGAGCTCGTTCACGGACGCCCCCAAGCCCTGCACCTGCTCCTGTCGCTTCTTCAGATTCTCCTGGCTCGGAAAGAGTGGCTTTTGCTGAAGGGCGGTGACGGCATTGCGCTCGCTCTGATGGGCCTCAGCCGCCGCTTTGTTGGCCTTGAGGCTCGAGTAGAGCAGGAAGCCGAGGCCTAAAGCGCCCAAGACCACCACTGCCAGATACGTGCTTAGAAATTTGTTCTGTTTCAGCGAGTCCATGGATCAGTTGCTTTTGATGTCGGCGGGAATCCTGATTCGGCGCTTCAGGGGCAGGCGCATCTCGAAGGTGGAAGCCCAGTAGTTTTCGTCCGGGCTGTCGGTTTTGATGTACTGGGCGAGCTCGATTTTGTCGTCGAATTGGAAGAATTTGCTGTTCTTCTTGAGGTCTTCGAAGAACTCGGTGACGACCTGATTGCCCTGTGGATTCTCGTGGTTGCGGTAGAGACCGAAGATGTGGACGCCGTCGATTTCGGCTTCGGCAGCCGGTGCGGAGGCACCTCGGGCCGCGGGTTTGGCCCCTTTGGCCGCGGTTACGGGCGGCAACAGCGGTTCATCGAAGGTGGAGGTTTTGACTTCCCCTGTGGTCTGCAGGGCCGGAGTGACGGACTTTTCCGAAGCGGTGGGCTCGAACTGGGTGATCCAGATCAGGTCGTTCTTGCGGATCGAATTCAGTTCGTTGAACATCTCGAGCCAATAAGTGCGGTCGAGTACGGCGGTCTGCAAGTATTCGGCGCGCGCTTGTTCCTTTTTCGCTTGGGCATCAGCCGCGGCAATCTTCGAATCCCAGCCGGAGAGCTCGGCCTTGGTTTCCAAGAGGTCGCTGGTCCGCCGGTTCAACGCGCTGGCGGCATGCTGATTGTAAAGCCATCCCGCTCCGAGCAGGCCGAGCAGGCTGGCCGCGGCGGCAAACAAAAACGGCTTCCGCCGCGCGTTCTCCCGACGTAAGCCGACGGCCGGCGGCACCAAGTCAAGCTCCATCGGGCAGGCCAAGCTGCCGCGGAGCGCCAATCCGACCAACTCACCGAGCACGTGGCGGTCGGTGGCGACAGATTCGCCGCTGACTTTGCCGCCGACTTGGACGTTGCGCAGCGCATCGAAAAACTCGACCGGAAGATTCAGCTTTTCCTCGAAGAACTCCTTCACATACGGCAACGAGGCCCCTCCGCCGGCGAGAAAGACGAGTTCAGGCGCACTGCCTCCCTGTTGGCTGCGATACAAGTTGGTCGTCCGGACGATTTCTCCATGGGTCCGGGTCAGCGCATTGCGGATGACTTTGGACAGCGCGGCCAGTTCCGGATCCTCATGGTCGGCATACCCGCTGAGGGCGACAAACCCTTGCGCGATTTTTCTTTCCTCGGCCTCATTGAATTCGACGCCGAACTCCTTGGCGATGCTGCTGGTGATGTTGGCGCCACCAGCATTGTTGATGGTGCGAAAGAAAAACTTACCACCCGGCTCGATGAAGAGAAGGTTGACGGTGCGCGCACCGATGTCGATCAGCAGGGCCGGTTGCGCCAGATCAGGATAATTGAAGGCGAAGGCGTTGTAGAGGGCCAGGGGCGCGATATCCACACCCTCTGTGGTCAGCGGGACTGCCTCCACCGCTCCATTGACTTCCTCGAGCAAGTCCTTCTTGACGGCGGCGATGACCACTTCCGTATCACCGAGTCCCCCGTCTTTGTTGACCCGCTGGTAGTGCCAGCACACTTCGTTGATGGGAAAAGGGATGGCCTGCTGCGCCTCAAACCCGATCACCTCGTCCATCTTGTCCGGCGCCAGCGGCGGCGGCTTGACGAACTTGCTGAGCACCGGTTGAGCGGCGATGGCGTACCGCACCGATTCCTTGGCCGCCTTGAGCTGGCCCGCCAAGCCTTTCAACCCGGCGCCCAACTGAGGTCCCCGCGCGGTGTCGGTGGCTGGGTCCCCACCGAGATCGGTGATGGCGTAATTGGTGAGGGTGAGGGTCCCTTTGCCGCTGGCATTGAAGCGCGCGAGTCCGAGACGCTGCGAACCCAAGTTGAGGGTGAGGTGCGATTTCTTGTCAGCCATGAGCGAAAGGTGCGAGTGCGGCCGTGGACGCAGGGGTTGGAGATCCGAGTTCCGGCTCCCCCCAGTGTGGAAGCGCGCTATTTATTTGGATTGGACTTCGGCGTGGTAGTCCCCCCAGAGTGGGGCAAAGGGCGTTTCCGTCTTGTTTTTCAGCACTCCGGCCTCGGTGGGAGGGGCATTGGGCGACTTCCACCATGTCGCCTTCGGATCAGTGGGCGATTTGCCGGAGGACGAGATGAATCCGACCACCTTGCCATTGTAGCTGACTTCGACAGCCCAGTTCTTGACGTCATTGGGAACGATGCGCGGCACGCCAGTCAAGCGTAGTACGGCCGAGGGGGACAGGTAGACTACGGAGGCCAAGGGCTCGTTAATCGGCACGTTCACGTGATTGAGGTCGGCCGTCAGGATGCGCTTTTTCTTGTCGTCCGGGTTGTCCAAATAAAGGTAGTACTTGAAGTTGAGCACATCGAAGCTGGTAAAGGTAGACCGCAGGGAGTTGGGGGGACTGGCAATGAATGGAACTTCAAACTCCAGCCAGTCTTTCGGTTTCCATCGTTTCTCCTTGACGCCGGTTCCCTTGAGATCGGGCGTTTGTTGCGCCTGGATGATCGGCTGCTTTAGGTCGATGAGCTTTTCCGTTTTGTCATCCTGCGCTAGGGCCGATGAGACGCCCAAGTCGGCAGCCACCGCGACGGTGGCCAGCATGATTCGAAAGATGAAGGGGGACTTCATGACGTTGTCTGAGGGTTGAGGACGGGGACAATGGCGACTTTCACCGGAGTTGGCGAGAAAAAACTTGGTGGAGCCCTGATTTCCCAGGAACGGGCGGGCTTTTTAACGCGAGGCTATACCATTTCAAGGAAATTCCTAGACCAGGGCTGCATTTCTCTGATCTTCGTGTCTGAGAGCGCTTGGTTTCACTCCGCGGGTGGTCGTGTCAAACATGCGGACATTTCGACCTTGCACTCATATAATAGCGGCCACGCTGCGCACGTGATCGATTCAACTGGTGCCTCCGGTCCTTCGTCCTCCGCTTTTTCCCGGGAACTGGAGTGGCTGTATGGGACTCAACTCATTGGGATAAAGCTTGGCCTGGAGACGATGCGGCGGCTGATCGAGTTGATCGGTCTGCCCGGCAAGGCACAGATCATCCTTCATGTGGCCGGCACCAACGGCAAAGGGTCGACTTGTGCCATGATCGACGCGATTAGCCGCGCCGGCCACCACTCGACCGGTTTGTTCACCTCGCCCCATCTGGTCCGTTTCACCGAGCGCATCCGCGTCGATGGTCAGCCTATCCCAGAGGCCGAAGCGGCGCGACGATTGCAGGTGCTGCGCGAAAAGGTGTCGGGCTGGTCACCGCACCCGACATTCTTCGAACTCACCACGGCTCTGGGGATGTGGTGGTTTCGTGACGCCGGGGCTCAAGTCATCGTGCTGGAGACCGGCATGGGCGGCCGCCTCGATGCCACCAACGCCTTCGCGCCGCGAGCCTGCGCGATCACCCCGATCGGACTCGACCATCGCCAGTGGCTCGGAGACACGATTGAGCAGATTGCGGTCGAGAAGGCCGGAATCATCAAGCCAGGCGTCCCAGTGGTCAGCGCGCCCCAGGAACCCGATGCCCTGCGAGTCATCGAACGCGTCGCTCGGGAAAACGGAGCGCCGCTCTCCGTGGTCGATTTCCCTTGGACAGGACCCGTCTCGCTGGCCGGTACCCATCAGCGATGGAATGCGTCACTCGCCCTCGCCACCATGGGCGTCGCCGGATTGGCCGCCCCTGCCGAGGCCCTCGCCATGGTCGAGTGGCCCGGCCGGTTTCAACGACTCGGGTGGGACGGCCGGATCGTGCTCGACGGCGCCCACAACGCGCACGGAGCCCGAGCCCTCGCCGCCACTTGGCGCGAAGTGTTTGGCCAAGAAACGGCCACCGTCATCTTCGGCGCCGTCGCCACCAAGGACCACGCCGAAATGATCGCCGCCCTCCAACCCATCGCCAGCCGGTTCGTTCTAACCACCGTCGACAGCCCGCGCGCCGTCCCCGCCGCCACCCTCGCCGCCCATGCCCCCCCCGGCTCCCCCGTCACCGATTCGCTCGCCGCCGCCTTGGCCGCCGTCCCGCGCAGCCCCGGTCACCCACCCGTCCTCATCTGCGGATCGCTCTACCTCGTGGGTCAGGCACTCGCCGAACTCGGCGGCTATCAAGATTCCTTCGAACATAGCGCCCAATAGATAATCAAAATCACACTTGACTGCGGGAAGTACGGCTGCATTTATGCCCCTATGGGCCCGGTGGACGCAGGGCTCATCTCGCCCTATCGCCACTTCGAAGGCATCCCAGGCTTGAAACTCCGCGTCTCCCTGCGATCTGCCGGCGGAGGCCCCAATGGCCTTGTTGGAACCGTCCTCGTTCTCGAAGTGGCCGCTGCGCTGGCCGCCCTGCCACCCATGACTGCTACTCTCCCTGTCCATCGGACCACGCCCGTTTCCCGCTGAATACTGACCACCGAATACTTCTGAATAACAAACTGTATGTTAGTTAGGGACAACGAGTTGCAAACCGAGCTTTTCGGCGTGGCGCATGAGATTGGCGACTCGCCGAGCCTTGGCTTTTGGAGAAAGATTGACGATTTGGTTGTCGTCGTAGTCAACTTGTTTGGCGACGAGGTGGTAGATGATTCTGCAGAGGCGGTGGGCGGTTGCCGTGATTCCTTCGGCTTTGCCAAGTCGGGCTTTCATTCGGCGCGACCAATCGCCGATATTGGAGTGACACCGCCAAAGGGATTGGGCGCAGAGGCGCAAGCCCTTGGCGAGGCGATTGGCCACCGGGCGAGTTTTGGTGGCCAAGATCTTGCCCCCACTTTTGCGGTTGTCTGGACAGAGTCCCAGCCAGGAGGCGAAGTGTTTTTCGCTCGCGAAGTTTCCCAGCAAAGTCGAGGCCGATCCAACCTCGCTGATGAGTGTAGCCAACAAATTGGTAGAAACCCCCGGAATGGCACTCAGATCGATTCCGAAGAGGCGGCGGGCTTCAGCTTTCACGTCGCAGGTCATCTCGCCTTTTTTCAGACGGCGCCGACGGCTCGGAGGAGGACCCCCTCCGAGGCGAGAATCCACTTCGCTATGGAGGTTTTTGAACAGCTCTTCGAGGCGAGCATCGATTTCGGCGATTTGAACCTGGAGGTGTTTCCAGGTCAGGTACCCTCGTTGCAACTGCGCGATCAGATCGTCATCCCATTGCCCGGTCAGTGCTTTGATCGCTGTTTCTTCTTCGGTCTGACAGCGTCTGTCTCTCAGATTCCAAAGGGTCCGCGGGTCGTGTTCGCCGGCGAGTATCGCATCGATCATTCTCAGTCCGCTGACTCCGTCGAGGTCGCTGAGTACATGATGAAGTTGGACGTTCATCTCCGTAAGCGCTTTCTGCATGCGTTGCAGCTGCTTGGAGGCATCTTCGACCAAGTGACCGCGTTCCCTCACCAATCCGCGCACGCGCCGTATGTCCTCAGGCGGGTGAAACGAGCCTCGCAGCAAGCCAGCGGTATGCAATTGCATCAACCATTGAGCGTCTTGCACATCTGTCTTCCGCGCCGGGCAATGGCGCACTTGGGCGGCGTTCACCAACAGTACTTCGAGCTTTGCTTTTCGCAGGATGCCAAAAAGCGGCAGCCAGTAAACTCCCGTACTTTCCATGACCACCGTCGTGATCCCGCAGTGAAGCAGCCAGTCGCGAAGCGCATGCAGGTCCGGCGTCAGCGTGCCAAAGCTGCGCACCGATTCCTCGTCCCGTCCCGGCGGTACCGCCGCCACCATCTCGGTGGCTCCAATGTCGATGCCCGCAGCATTTGTATTGAGCACTTGTTCAAGCAAGTGCCGTTGATTTTCCCGTCGTGTTTTCGTTGCCATGGAGTCGTTAGGTTGTTCCTTTGCAGTGCTCCACCGGTGCGGCGTGCGGCCCGGCAAGAAGAAGGCAAACTTCTGAACGGGATGAGTCTCAACGCGTTCACACGCTTCGAGACTCTCACCACTTGTCGTATCGCAGACCGCACTGCCATGCTGATTACCGGGATATTCACTCGCCAGTGTAAGCTCGGCTTGTGCTGCCGCTCCGGTGGGGCCTCGAAAGTTACTCTTTCTGTCCATCGTGCCACGCCCGTTTCGGGCTGATTACCGATCACCGCCTTCTACCAACAACATCCCACTCCAGCCACCCTCCGACCGCCGACCGCCGAATACCGATCTCCGAATACTGATTACCGATTACCGATTACTGCCTTCCCCTCACAACATCCCACTCCAACCGACCTCCGCCCCCCCACCCCCGCCCCCCCAC
>JBJXFS010000258.1:0-3652 GCA_046155625.1 Verrucomicrobiales bacterium
AGAGCGAGGTGCCTGATGGGATGACCGTGCCGGGGGCGAAGGTGTGCTTGACCTCCCCGCTGAGCGTCCAGCCTGACACATCCACGGCGAAGGCATTGTCGTTCTGCAACTGAACGAACTCTTCGTCTTGGTTGCCGGAGGCGGGGGTCACTTCGAGAGCCGCAAAGCGTATCTGAGCGGCCGGGGGCTGGGCGGCGGGGATCCGAGTGTTGTTATTGACGTGCGTATTGAACAGGTGAGTCCGGCGCTGGACCAGGTACTCGTTCTTGATTCGGTTGACCGATTGGGTCGGCGTGTAAGCCGTGGAGCCGCTCCAGGCGAAGTGCGAGCTGCCGCCCCATTTGTTGTGGTCGAGGATCACGTCAGGCCCGATCGGCGCAAGGAGTTGATCCATCCGCTCCTCCAGGCAGGACTGGGCGGGGTCGAGGAATTGCTCGCTCAAGGAGCGCAGGCGGCGGAGAAACATCGCGCGCGTGACCGGCGTATTGATGATGGCGTCGAGGAAGCGGTTGTAGACGGTGTGGTTGTAGGGGAATTCTTTGCTGCCCCAGAGCGGGTGGCTCAGGTGGTTGGCCGGCCCATCGGAATTGCCCCGGATGATGTCGGTGTTCAGGTCCACCGGCCCGAAGGTGAGATCGACATCCCAGGTGAGCATGAACCATTCGCCGGTGCCTTCGGTATCGCGATAAGCGTAGAAATTGCTCACGATGCGATCGATGCCCTGGATGACGATGTTGGCGGCCATGTAATTGACCTGGGCCGCGACGTTGACGTTATCGAACAGGAAGCGGGTGCGGTCGTTGATGTTGGTCAGGCGCAGCCCGTCCTCCAGCGCCTGGATGTCGGCAAAGCTCTCGTGGTGACGCGTTTTCTTGTCCCATCCGGAGGCCTGGGCGCCCGTGCTGGCAGGCGAGCGGAACACGCCGTAGGGCGGGCCGGGCTTGTAGAGCGCCCCTTCGGGGTCCAGTCCCTGGCGGATGAGGAAATCTCCGTCCACCTGCTCGGAGAAAATGGCCACACTGAAGAAGGCGTTGTTTCGCTGCATCCGCAGGTTGAAGGCCCGGCAGCCGGGGCTGCCCGACTCCTGGATGGTCTCGTAGGCCAGTTGGGTCCGGATGAACGACTTGTCCGTGTAGGTCGTGTTGATGTTGATTTCCTCGACCCGGCGCTCCTCCGGATCGAACCGGAAGTGGTGCCCGGGATTGAAGTCGAACTTGAAGCTCTTCTTCGCATAGCCGCGGGCGCTGGCCCCGCGGATGCGCACGAAGACGTTGTCGTAGAATTCATCGAGGTAGAAGACTGAGCAGCGGGTGCCCGTGGCGGTCTCGGCCGCGCCGGTATTCTGCACGAACCAGTGGAAAACCGGCAACGGGTTGGTCAGGGCCGGATTGCGGACGACGGTGCCCAGGTACTTTGGCGACTCCAGTGGATCCAGGTGCATCGGCCAGCGGAACGTCCGCGCCCCGGTGTCCTCGGCTGAAACGAAATAGCGCACCATTTGGCCCGCCACCAGGGCGCTTGACGGGATTTTCGCCCCGTAAACCCCGTCGCCCGTCGCGCCATCCCCGCTCGCGCCGTCGTCGCGCATCGGCAGCATCACATCGGCGCCGAACATCACGCGGTAGGTCAGGTTCACCGAGGCCACCGGCGCGAAAGACGCTGACACGCGCGCAGTGACGAACAGGTCTCCACCGACGGCGGGCACTGTGGGCGAATGTCCCACTTCGCGCAGGATGGGCCCGAGTTCGGCTGCCCCCACCTGGTTTGCCTGCCCCGGCGTCGGCTCGATGAAGTAGGCGGGCCGATAGGTGGCGCTGGTGGAACTCGTGGCCTCCAGCACGGGCACGATGAGGAAATCGAAATTGCCGGATGACTGGTTCATGCCTTGGATGGAGAGCACGTTGGTCCCCGGCCTCAAATCGTCCTGGAAGTCGGAGAGGTTGAATAGCTCGCCGGCGATCGCATTGGCATTCGGATTCGACGCGGTCGCAGTGGAGTTCCAGGCGAGCGTCGCCGGGGCATTGCGCGAGGCCACCGGTTCCCCGTTCAACCACATCACGAAACCATCGTCATAGTGCAGGCGCAGACGCATCCCGGACACTGAGGCGGGGTTATCGAGAGTGAACGGGAACCGCAGCAGGCACGAGGCCGTGTTGCCGTACATGGCGGGCGGCTGCAGCCGGATCATGCCGGCATATCCTCCGTTGGTGAGTTCGTAGCCGACACCGGACTGGCCGGTCGCCCAGCCCGCAGGGACAAAGTCGGGGGAGGTCCAGGAGGTGTCGAGTGGGCCATTCACCGGCACGCGGACCTGGCATGGCGCGTCGGCGGCAATCAGGGTGAGGCTTTGCCCGTCGATTCCCAAACCATAGGAGACGTCGGTCACCTGCGGCGGAAAGGCCGGGGCGAACTGCGAGGCGGGGACGGTGCTGGCCGGGGGAAGGAGGCCGAGGTACTCTCCGCCGCTGGAGAGCTTGAAGTTCGTATGCAGCTCGCTGCCCGCGACGGCGCGGTCTTTCCCCGAAGCGAAGACGACAAGGTATCCGCCCGCCGGCAGACTGACGGCCGGGAAGGCCCATTGCGCGGGGAGTGCGGGGTTGTCCGTCAGCGTCCAGCCCGCGAGATTCACCGCGGTGCCAGAGAGGTTGCGCAGTTCGATCCAGTCGGAGCCGTCACCGTCCTCGTCGTCGATGCCGGTCTGATTGGCGGCCATGAACTCGCTGATGATCACGGGTTCGGCGCGGACGATGAGTGGCAGGCACGCTCCTATGCTGGCCGCTGCCAGCGCGGCGAACCGGTGCGGGCCACACTTCCAGAAAAGACAGTCAGAACGAGGTTTCAAATGGAGTGATCGTACCCCGGCGCAGCGTCTTTACCAAAACAAGAACATGCCGGCGCATCTCTTGCGAGCTGACGAGGAAGCGAGGGGGTGAGGAGGGTGAGGATAATGGACACCGGGGTGAAAGAATCGGCTGATTATTGGGCGGAGAGCACTTCGTCCGGCAGCATCCGCTCGCGCCAGACTTTAAAGTGACGCGGGATCGTACTGGTGGCCGTCAGCTCCCAGAGCGACGACTTCATCTCGCGCAATGCGAGGACGGAGAGTATCTCGCCCGAGATCCAACCGGTCTCCATGGTGTAAAGGCTCCAGCCGATATCGGCGTCGCTGCCCCAGTATTCCCATCGGCCATAGTCGAACCCGCGGAACCACCCGCCGTCGAGCTGAGGCTGATCCTCGCTCTTGACCTGCACCCGGCAGAGGAACTGTACGATCTTATCCGCCGCATCACGATACAAGGCTTCGCCGGTGGCAGCGCCGGCTTCGTGCAAGCCCACGAGGGCGAAGTTCATCGTGTAGAGCAGGTCGGTGTTCGGGTCGCCGTTGGCTTGGACGAGGGTGGTCTCGCCCGTACCATACGCGTCGTTGCTGGCGGGACCCTGTTTGATCTTCGTAAGAATCGCGCCGCAGGGATCCAGGTCGGCGGTGAGATCGGTCGCCACGCGCCGCAGCCATTCCCGGTGTTCCGGCGTATCGTCCACCCGGACCAGCCAGGCCGACGCCAGGAGCATGCGGGCCCGCTCCTGGTTGTACTGGTCGTTGGTCGCCGACCAGCCTTGCGGATAGGTCTCCATCATTCGCCGGATGCCCTTG
>JBJXFS010000344.1:0-16977 GCA_046155625.1 Verrucomicrobiales bacterium
CGACCACCGACCGCCGACCACCGACCACCGACCGCCGACCACCGACTCTCCGCTGCCCCATCATCATGCGATCTCAGATAGCCCAGCAGATTGCCCGCTGCCGACCCGGATGGTCGTTGCCGGGCGAGTTTTACTCCGACGAGTCGATTTACCGCCACGATCTCGATCGCGTCTGGCGGACGGGTTGGCTATTGGCCGGGCATACGTGTGAGATCCCGAAGGCCGGTGATTTCTTCACTTTGGAGATCGACACCGATTCGCTCATCATCATCCGCGGCGACAATGGCGCGGTGCATGCCCTGCACAACGTGTGTCGGCATCGCGGCTCGACCCTCTGCCACGAGCCGTCCGGCCACGCGGCGCGCCTCGTCTGCCCTTACCACCAATGGGCCTATGCGCCGGACGGCCGGCTCCTCGCGTGCCGGGGCATGCCGGACGACCTTGATAAATCGCAATTCGGGCTGGCTCGAGTCCACGCCAAGGAAGTCGGGGGATTGATCTTCATTTCGCTCGCGTCCCAACCCACTTCTTTCCAGCCGGCCTTCGAAGCCTTGGAACCATTGCTGCAGCCCCAGGGGTTCCACCGCTCCAAGGTGGCCAAAGCCGTCGACTACCTCGTCGCCGCCAACTGGAAGCTGGTGTGGGAAAACAACCGCGAGTGCTACCACTGCAACCAAAACCACCCGCAGTACATCAGGGCCAACTTCGACCACTACAACGCCGATGACACCACGCCGCGCATCCGGGAGGCCATGAGCACCGTCGTCACCCGCAGCGAACAAAAATGGGCCGAGAACGGATTGGCTGCGACCCACAAGCAGACGGGCATGACGGTGTTCCCCGACGCGGATCGCGACATCTGGTTCTCGGCCAATCGCACGCCACTCGTGGACGGCTGGGTCAGCGAATCGATGGACGGTCGCCAAGTCGCCCCGCTCATGGGCGATTACCAGGATCCCGATGTCGGCACGCTGCGCGTGCGGACGCTGCCCAATTTTTGGAACCATTCGAGCTGCGACCACAGCGTGAGCACCCGACTGCTGCCCGCCGGCCCGCAGCGCACCGCCATCCGAGTATGGTGGTTGGTGGACGAAAACGCCGTCGAGGGGCGCGATTACGACCTCGCCAAACTCATGCCATTCTGGCAGCTCACCTCGGAACAAGACTGGCAGATCTGCGAACGGCAGCAAAAAGGCGTGAACTCCAGCGCCTACGTGCCCGGCCCTTATTCGACCTTCAAGGAATATAATGTGGAGAGCTTCGTCCGATGGTACCTGCGGCTGCTCGAGCGCGACACGCCGCTCCCGGTCGCCGCCGCCGCCTGATCGACTCTCCCGCCCCCCGGGCCATCACTCACTCCCACCCATTGCCCATCTCATGCCCCCTCTTTCCAACGCGGAAATCGTCATCATCGGAGGCGGCGCCGTCGGTCTGGGCGTGGCCTATGCCCTCGCCAAGGCCGGGAAATCCGACATCCTCCTCCTCGAAAGAGCCCCGGACCTCGGCCAGCAGACCACTTCACAGGGAGCCGGATTATGCGGCCAGCCGCGCGACTCGGTCGAGCGCATCCGCCTCGCCATGCACTCGGTCGCCACCTTTCGCGAACTGCAGCAGGACCCAGATGTCACCCCCGACTGGAACGAAGTCGGCTCCCTGCGCATCGCCCTGACCGATCGCCGCGCGGCGGAATTCGGCGCACTGAAGCGATCCTCGGATGCCGCCGGATTGGAGACTGAACTCATCGACCGCCACGAAGCCAAACGTCTCTGGCCCCTCATGGATTTCTCCAAGGCGTCGGCCATCCTCTGGTGCCCGAGCGACGGGCACATGACACCGGGCCGCGTCGTGCACGCGTATGCCCATCAATGCCGCAAACTCGGCGTCCGCTTCGCCACATCCTGCCTTGTCGAGGAGATTCGCACCCAGCACGGGCGCGTCTCGGGTGTGGGCACCAATCTCGGCGCGGTCGAATGCCGCTACGTCATCAATGCCGCCGGCGCCCACGCGCATCACGTGGCCAAGCTGGCCGGATTCGATCTTCCAATCGTCCCGGTGCGCCATGAGTATTTCATCACGGTGCCACTGGCCGGCCTCTCCCCGGCCCTCCCCTGCTTTCGCATCCCCGATCTCACGCTCTACGGTCGCGTCCGTGACGGGGGGTTGCTGCTCGGCGGCTGGGAGCCGAGGTCGCTCCATACCGATCCGCGCGAATACGCCATGCGAGATGGACCCGCCCCCATCGATCCCGACTGGCCGGTCCTCGAGGGCTTTGACCTCAGTTTTAGGGAATTCCTGCCGACCGCGCGCGACGCCGAGAAAAAATTCATCGGCAAAGGCTGGCCGACCTTCACCCCGGACGGCCGATTCATCATCGGCGAATCCTGCCGCCTCCCCGGGTTCGTCATGGCCGGTGGTTGCAATGCCCACGGCATCTCGGGTTCCGGCGGCATCGGCGCCTTGCTCGTCGCGTCCCTGCTCGATCCCGCTCCCTCCCCGTACGTCAAAAGCCTCAGCCCCGACCGCTTCACCGAATCATCCTGGTCTTGGGACGATGCCCGCGTCCAGGCGGCGCGCGTCTACGAAACGTATTACGGGGTGTAGCGTCATCGGGCCAGGCACTCTCACCGTCCATGGCTTGCACCACCGAGCCTGAGTGCTCTGCTCCTCGACCATGTCCCACACTCTGTCCCCCATCCCAACCGGCTCGAAGCCGGTGGGGTACCGCCACCTGTGTCAGCAGTTGGCAGCCGTGCTCCATGGCGAACGCGACTGGATCTGCAATCTCGCGCAAACCTCGGCCTTCCTCATGCAGTCACTGCCCGACCTCAATTGGGTGGGGTTTTATCTGCTCAAAAACGGGGAGCTGGTGCTCGGACCGTTCCAGGGACGGGTCGCCTGCACGCGGATCGCCTTGGGCAATGGCGTGTGCGGGGCCGCCGCAGCCCAGCGCACCACCGTCGTTGTCGCCAACGTCCACGACTTTCCAGGCCACATCGCCTGCGACGAGCGTTCGAATGCGGAAATCGTCGTCCCGCTCCTCCGCGGCACTTCAGTGCTCGGCGTGCTCGACCTCGACAGCCCGATCCTCGGCCGCTTTGACGAGGAGGATGCGCGCGGATTGGAAGCCGTGGTGGCGCTTCTGGTGGAAGCGTCCGATGGGCCGTAAACGACTCTCCCGTCTCTGACAGGCTTATGCCTTCAACGCCCGCGCCATGACAGCCGCGGTTTCCTCCAAATCGGCTTCGGTGTGGGCCAGCGACAGAAAGCCGGCTTCGTACGGCGATGGGGCGAAATACACCCCGCCCTCGAGGCACGCGTGGAAGAACCGACGAAAGGCCGCCACATCCTGGTTCATGGCGTCGGCGAGGTTTTTCACCGGGTGGTCGGCAAAGAACAGGCAAAACAGGCTGCCTTGGCGATGGAAGGTGAAATCCCGACCGGCCGCGGCCAGAGCCGCGCGCACGTGCGATTCAAACGAGGAGCCGATCTCCTCAAGCCGCTCCCACCCGCGGAGGCGATCGAGTTCACGCAGTTGCGCCAGCCCGGCCGCCATAGCCAGCGGGTTGCCTGACAGCGTGCCGGCCTGGTAGACGGGACCATCCGGCGCCAGCAGGTCCATGATGTCGGCGCGACCACCGAAGGCGCCGACCGGCAATCCGCCGCCGATCACTTTGCCGAAGCAACTGAGATCCGGCCGCACGCCGCACAATTCTTGATACCCACCCCGCGCAACGCGGAATCCCGTCATCACTTCATCAAAGATGAGCAGGGCGCCATGCCGCTGGGTGATCTCGCGCAGAAATTCAAGAAATCCGGGCTCCGGCAGATACAAGCCTGCATTGGCCGGCACGGGCTCCAGAATGATCGCGGCGATCCGATCGTCCTGCGCCGCAAACAACCGCTCCACCGCTTCCCGGTCGTTGAAGGGCACCACATCCGTAAGTGCCGCCAACTCAGCCGGCACCCCGGCGCTGTCGGGCCGCCCATGCGTCAGCGCGCCCGATCCTGCCGCCACCAGCAACGAGTCGACATGCCCATGGTAGCAACCGGCGAATTTCACAATCCGATCGCGCTGGGTAAACCCGCGTGCCAAGCGAATCGCACTCATGGTCGCCTCCGTCCCGCTGCTCGTCATCCGGACCTTTTCCACCGACGGCACCCACGCGCCAATCAACTGCGCCATCTCCACCTCATACGCGTTCGGAATCCCGAAACTCAGCCCGTCCTTGGCCGCCTCCTGCACCGCGTGCACCACCACCTGCGGCGCATGCCCGAGAATCGCCGGTCCCCACGTTCCAATAAAATCAATCAACACACGGTCATCCACATCCCAAATCCGACACCCTTTCGCCCTCCTCACGAAAAATGGCTCGCCCCCCACATTGCGAAACGCCCGAACCGGCGAGTTCACCCCGCCAGGAATGCACCGCTTCGCCTTCGCAAATAACCCACTCGATATCGTCATACCGCCTCAGCCAACAAATGCTCCCTTCAGCGTCAATGGGAGATTGGAGGTCGGAGGTCGGAGGCCGGGGGTCGGCTGTCGTGTTCGTGCTGGCGATCTACTGGTGGTCCAAGAGCACGCCTGGAGGGGGAGATCTGGTCCCCGGTGTCGCGGGGCGACATCGTGCCCCGCGCGCGTTTATCCGTTGTCGTCACCGGTCGCTCGCCATTCGCCGGCGTGGCCAAGAAGGATACCCCCTCAGCCTGCACATCGATCCGCACCGCCGCCACGCGCACCCGCCACGGGTCCGAGGCCACTACCTCAGCAACCTCCACCCATTGAAGCCGAGGACTCAACGACACATCGACTTCGCCGACTGCCTGCCCCTACGACGCCGGCGACAGCCCCACGCCGGCCGACCAGACGCACACCCGCAACCCGATTCCCACCCGCCGGAAACGCCAATGAAGAAAATTCACCCTCATGCCGTCTCAACCTGCCTCGAAAGACCCGCCTTGCACGCACTTCCATCTCTCCGCATACTTGCTCCATGACCACGCGCCGCTCCACTCACCGCCGCTTGTGCGCTCTCCTCCTCCTCGCCCTGTCCGCCCTCCCCGCCCCGGCCCACTCCGACCGCCCCAGCAGCCTCGCCCGCGAGCGAGGCGCCATCTACGTCGAGGACTTCACCGACGATTCCGTCACCCTCTCGCTCCCCGAGCCCGCTCCCGCCTTCGCCGATACCGCCGCCCGCCGCCGCCTCGGCCTCCTCCTCGGCGGCCAAAAAGTCGACCTCATCGCGTTCACCGAAAAAGCCTGCCGCGTCCGCGGCCGCGCCGCCCACGACACCATCGTCGGATGGGTCGGAATCAAGTTCCTCAAATCCGATGACCCCAAACTCTTCGACCGCCTCAAAGAAGCCGCCGTCCGCCAGGCCGAAGTCGACAAACTCATCGCCCGCAAAGAAGTCGCCATCGGCATGACCCCCGACGAAGTCGTCCGCGCCCTCGGCCGACCCGACGAAGAAACCTCCAACGTCAATCCCGATGGCACCACCAGCAGCTTCTCGTACGTCACCTACGACCGCATCCCGCAACGCAACCTCGTCCGCGATCGCTACGGCCGTCTCGTCCAAACCACCACCTACATCAAGGTCGAAACCGGCCGCATCACCGTCGAATTCGCCAACGGCGCCGTCTCCAGCTACAATTCCTCCACCGGTCGCCCGAATTGGAACAACGCCCGAATCGTCATCCCACCCATCAATATTTGGTGATGGCCGGCGGCGGAATTCTATCGCGATGCGCCATCAGTGTCATGAAGTATTCAGCCAGAAACAGGCGGGGCACGACCGACAGGGTGAGTCACAGGCGTGGCTGGCAGGTTGGGTAGCGGAGCGGTCGCTTCGAGGACGATTTCAAGCATCCAGAACAGGTCTTTTCCGCCCACCCGATGGTCCGTCTGCTTCAGCCATCACTCCTCCGCACCACTCGTCCTCGTCCTCGTCCTCGTCCTCGACTTCCCCAGTGCGATCCTCGTGCCCCAACCGCTCGAATAACCGCCAGTGACTCACCAGTTTTGGGAGGCTATGCGCGCAACGGCTCGAAACGCCGCCACTGACTCACCCGCGTTGGGAGACTATAGGTGCAACTGCCGTAGGGCCAACGGCCCGACACTATACCAGCCCGGGCCAACGGCCCGGGGAAAACGGCCATTAAACCAACCAGGGCTGAAGGCCCGTTCCATCCCTCTCTGAAACTGAACTCGATCAACCCCATCCCCGCGACTCCCACTGTCCATCGGCAAATCCCGCTTCGGACTCCCTACTGACTACTCAACCCAGTCCAGCATTCCACATTTCAACCGCCGACCGCCAACCACCGACCGCCGACCTCCGACCTCCGACCATTGACATCCCCCTTTCCACAGCGTATCCCTCGCCTTCCGCCCCATCCAGGCGCACGGCGAGGTAGCAAAGTGGTAATGCACTGGTCTGCAAAACCGGTATGCGCGGGTTCGATTCCCGCCCTCGCCTCCAAAGTATTCATATTTAAGTATTTAAGAGAATTCTTTGCTCTCATTAATCTCAAAATAATGCAGTAGCCCCTGTAATGTCAGTTTGATTTGCGTAGTTTCAGGTGCAGCTCTAATGCCGGACCGGCCGCACGGTCTCTGGATCTTTCACTAATTGAGAAGAGGAATCAGCTGTTTTCTTCATTCAAGGGACAGCCTGCCTGACCCGACCGCCTGCTCCCGCGACCGGTATAGGGTTATCCGCTAGGGACGGACGCCGCAGAGCACCCTCTTTATTCCGGCAAACCGACGTGCCAAATCGGCGAGCACGGCATCCTGCATCGCCAGGGCGATGTGTCGTGGCACGAGTCGACGATGTCCACGGGGATTCTGGCCGCGCCACCCCTCCACCCGATGGATAATCCCCGCCCACGGGCATGCCCTACCTCGCCTGCGTCACCCTCTCCGCGTCCACCTCGCCACCGCACGAAGTGTGGGACTTCTCCCCACCCGGCACGCGCGAGTGCGGCCACCTCATACGTGACCCGGGAGCCGTTGCCAGGGAGGTCTAGAGCATGACGCGGCGCCGCGGTGGCGTCGTTCTCACCATCGCACACGCCGGGTGGGGCGGCCTCTTCGCCATGCGGTTTGTCCTCCGGAACCCTGGGACGTGGTGCACCTCCGGGTGGTCGAGGTGGACCTGCTCAGGGCGCATCACCAACGGGCCAATCGGTGGCGCATGCGGTGGTCGAGGGTGCGGGCGTCTGAAGCTGATGGCCTGCGCGACCTGGACGTGAAGGCGGTGAGGCGGCGACATGACCGGGCAGCGTGGTGGCGGACGGCTCCGGTGTGGTAGTGGATAAGGGTGGCGCGGGTGCGGGCCGGGGTGCCGGTGATGTGGCCTGCGGCGCCGTAGCGAAACCCCGTCGGTTTCTGCTGGAGCAGTCCCAAGCGGTGTGCCAGCTTCACGCATCAGCCTCGGCCGAATTTGCCTGCCATTTACCGCTTGCGGTTTAACGACACTGTTCGGCGAAAGAAATGAATCTCGCAATATTCACTGTTCTCGCCGCCTTGGCACTCTCAAGTTGTGTTACGCGCCCATACTACGGGAAATCGGTAATCCAGGAGGATGGAAAGCTCGTGTGCGGATTGCATAAAGTGCCAGTCGAGGCGCATGAAGGATACCTGTTCAACGCATCCATTACTTTTGTCGATCAGGAGAGCATGAACTTTGCTTCGGACAGGTTCCCCAACACCCTAAGCGCAGCGTTTTCGGAAGAAAGATCAGAGGACTACTCACGTCCATTCACGGACTACACCTGCGAAAAATGTGAGGCTGGATACGCCAAGTTGGAGCGACTGCCGATGTGGTATAAGCGTATTGTTGGATTTCCAGCGTGGGTGCGCAGGGAGATTCAGATTGAGCGGGCTGCGGCGAATGCCCAACGAACAGGGAATCCAGATGATGCGAGAGTTCCTGACGGCGATGGATACTTGTCTCGTATACGCTAGAAAACCAATCCCGAACAAGACGCGGATGATCAACTGCCTGCCCGCACCGAGTCGAAAGCGCCATGAACGCCTCAACCTTAACCCTAAACTCGCAGTGCGCTGTCGGCAGGCAGTGACTGCGCTCGGACGTTGGCGGCATACACATCGATCACATCAATCACTATGGAAACGAAACGAGTCGTTCTCGGCGTGGTGACAGTGGCGTTTGTTTTGGCGCATACTTCCTCGGTCTGTTCCAAGGTCAGCGACACCCGATTCGAGGGCGGGAGTTTTTTCAGATGATGACCGGTTCGCTCACCCGGCGAGGGTTTGTTTTGGCTGTGGCATTACCGGCGTCATGGGTGCGGCTCTATTACGCCTTCATCGCGCCTGTCTGGTTTTCACTGGGCCGGTGGCCGAAGTTCGGCGAGAAACTTGATGGTGCCGTGCTCTTCAAAATGCTCGAAGTGGCCTGAGGAATCACTCGCCAAAGCTTGCCAGCAAACCCAAGGGGGTGGCGCGACCGCGCGGCGGGGTCCTCCTCCGACCTCCGGAATCGCCACGCTCGCCTTTTCGAAGTTCTGAAACAGCCCCGGCTGCCCCGCCGTCACGTCCAGCAGGGCTAATCCGATCACGTGAGCGGCTGCGTCCCTCAGTTTCGGGTCCGCCTTGGACAAATCGGCCAGCACATCCATGGCTTCGAACTCATCCACCACCGCCGCGTCCAACTTCCCGTCCTCCGCCAGAGCGCCGAACGGAAACACTTGGTTCAGGGACTTTTGGAATTTTTCCCGGCCTTCGGTCTCGTACTAAAACATGGCGAAAAAACTGAAGTCGATCCCCTGCGCCAGCACGGGCAGAAGCGCCAGCAGGAAAACGACGATCCGCTTCATGGCTCAAACATCGCAGGTCATGGCCGCGTGACGCAGAGCCAGTACCGGATCGTCCCAGGTCGGGATGAATTCCTGAGCCACGACGCCGGTATAGACGGTGGCGAGGATTTCCCCCATGATGGTCGGGTAGTTGATCTCCTGAGTGTCATCCAGCTCAGCGCGGCCCGGGTTCCCAGCCGTGTGGTAGTGGCCGATCAGCTCGTGATCCTGTCGGATGCGGCCGTTGGTGATCTTGTAATTAGCATCGACGGCGCTGCGCGGGAATTGCGCAGAAGCATTGCGCAGACCAAGGGCGAGCCCGGTTCCGGTCAAAGCGGCGGTTTAGAAGAAGTGGCGGCGGCTCCTGCCCGGAAGGTGCGGGGTTTCGGCACCCGTTTCAAGCTTCGGACGTGCCTGGCCGCTGCGGGACGGACCAAGGTCGTTGATGCCTTCATCAACTTGCTCATCATCTGGAAGATTCATAAAAAGGAGGGTTGTTTGGAAGCTTATCCACACACCGCATTCCGTTGGATGCGAGCCCTCTCAAAGGGATCACTCGCCCTTGGCTTCCACAAATGCCCGCGCACGGTCGGGATCGATTTCCTGCCACGCACTGAGGACGTTACGCACCGTTTGGTTGCGGACATTTTCATCGTTAATGCGGTGCGCCCACTCCATGGCGCTGGCGGGATCGTCACGTTGGACGGTGTTGGCGAAACGCGCCACGGCGGCGTCTGTGTCAGGGCCAAGCTCGAGGGATCCGAGCCACGCGCCCGTGGCGTTGGGTTCAGCGAGCGACCACAGGTGGACTAGGGCTTCGAGGTCGGCGGAGCGGCGATCGGGGCCACTTCGTTCGAGCAGCCAAGCGACTGCTTCCTTGGGATTCTCATAGGCGGCGGATGAGGCTGCTTTCCTTTCGAAGCTGGCAATTTCGTCAGCGGAGAAACTGCTAGCATTTTGATCTAGCCAGGAGGCGACTTCGTGAAAAGGCGCGCCTCCAACCCAAAGTTGCAGGACACCGCCGATGGCCCAAGTGCGTCCTTCTCCGGCGGGTTGCTGGCTGAGAAAGCTGAGCAATTTGTCCCGCACCGTGGCGTCTCCGGCGTAGTTCCGGGCAATGTCGACGAAGGTATTGCTTTGCAGTTCATCGGGCAGCGTGCTCCAGGCGTTCATGGCCGCGTCGAGGTCGATTTTTGACCACTGTTTAAGAACGATTCCTTCGTAATCTCCAGGCGGGCCGGGGTCACGCGGCAAGTCTAGTGAACGAATCGCCGCCCACGCGCCAAGGGGATCGACGGCACTCCATCGCGTGATGGCCATTGACCGAAAAATGCTCGCCTTCCGGCCAGGGACGAGTTCATTTGCAAGCGCCAGGGCGCGCGTGGGATCTTGCCGCACGAGCAGTTCAAACACGGCCTGAAATCTGCGTTCGTCAGGATCGATCTTTCGAAGCATGGTTTCGAGATCGTTTGCGCTCAGCGTTTCCAATTGCCGGAGTCGCTTCTGAAACGTAGCCAAATCGCGGTCTTGTATTGCTTCCATGGCTTGTGGCAACGTTTGGTGAAGCGCGGTGTCAGGATCGATTCGGGGAACGCGCACCACATGTTCCCCGGTCTTGGCAGGCGGTCGAAACACGGTGAATGCCCGCTCGATTTCTGGCGTGTCCAGAGCGGCATGCCAACCGAAGCGATACCCTGACATTGCACCGATTGCGCACAGTGCTCCGATGATCGTCCATTTCCACTTCACGGCTTTGCCTCCTTTTCAGGAGGGCGCAACCAATCGCCGGGGGTGTAGCCGTGCTCAGAGAGCCAATGTTCTGCGCTCGGTCGATCGATGTTTGCCCATCCCGAAGCGATCCAATCGGTGATGACCTCTGAATAGCGATCCTCACTGACACGTTCCCAGATCCAGTCCACCGTGCCTGCTGGATCGCTTGAGTAAAGCTTGTCTCCAATGTGGTTGATCGCGCGCCAGCGCAGGCTCGGATCCGTTAGGTTCAACTTGTCGAATGCAGCGGCCGCTTCGTTGGGCTCCTCGGATAGCGCTTCAGAGATGGAGCGTTCAAAGATCTCGACGCGGAGGCGTTGGTCTTCAATCTGACCCACGCGTTCGATAAAGGCGTTGCGGTTCGTTTGATCGGCTACGGCTGGCCAGAGACGGTGGATCATCGTTCGCTGCTGATCATAGTCTAGATTCTCAAACGCATCCAGCGCACCGTTAGGATCTCGACTGGCCCACCCACTATAGATCTGAGCGCGGAGGTTCAAAGTAGCCCCGTTGCCGAGAGTATCGGCGTGGGACTCGAGCCATGCCAGGGCGTCGGCGGGAGCTTGGGCACCCCATTCGCCCAGCGTCCCAGTGAGTAGGCCATTGAGTTTGTCACCACTGGCAACATCCGACGCTCTTTCGGAGGCCGCGCGTCCGTCATGCTTCGCCCAATCGATGATCAAGTAGCTGGTGAGCCTCGACAAAAGATCCGTGTCATTCGCATAGTCTCGCTGAACGATTTCAAGAGCCTGCTCGAACTCGTCGGGCTGAACCTTCTCGCGGAGCCGCACCACATCAGGCCAAGCGCTCGGGCGCACCTCCGTTTCCAGTGAAGCTTGGGCCATTTGATCGATGAGTCGACGCAATGCCGTATCGTCTGACACAAGCGCCAGAGGAGAATCTGCCGATGACTCTTTGTCCAGTGAATCGGTGTGCTCAGCCAGCGTTGCCATGATCAGTTCCCGCCGCGCCTCGCCGCGCTGCTGGCCGGTAAGATAGCCTGCGCCTGTGCATAACAGAAGTAGTAGAGCGGCGGTTGCCACCGTTGTCCAAATCTTCATGGTTGTCATCGTTAGGAAGGTTGTGACCATCGTCGCCGAGTCCCTAGCATTCAGGGCTAATGCCAGGGATTTCTTGGCAAGGACTTCTGCAGGGATGCCGTGAGCCGCCATGGCCTTCGGCGCGAGTTGTGCCGTTAGGCCACTGGCCAATGCCGCTGCGGGAAGGGCGACGCCATGGCGGCGAAAGAAGGCTCCCATGCGTTTGAGCGCTGTGTGAACCTGCTTGCGCGTTGCGTCCTCACGCTTGCCGATTCGCAGCCCAACCTCCCGATAAGCGAGCCCTTGGTAGAAGTGAAGCACGACGGCTTCTCGATCCGTTTCGGGCAGTGATGAAAGCGCATCGTCCAGCAGCGGCGAGGCTTCGTTCCACAGATCGTCTTGTGCTTCACTGCCCTCGGAAGTGACTTCTTGGTGATTTGCCAGTTTCTTCATATAGCGTCGTCGGGTATCGTCTTTCCGAAGCGCTTCGGCAGCTTTCATTCGGCTGGCCACAATGAGCCAGCCGCCGACCGAACGGAGGCGACGGAGCGTGGGGGCTTTGCGCGCCAGATCGGCGAACACTTGCATCGCCACCTCGTCAATGAGATCGGCCCGGCCCGTTCCCCGCCAAACAGCGCCACGAACCAGCGGCAAGTAGCGCGACACAAGCTCGCCAAAGGCGTCTTCACGGCCGTGGTCGAGGTAACGTGCGAGTAGTTCGGGGTCCGTCGTCATTTCCAGTTCTTACCCTTGATGCTGCGCGTCAGAGAGAAACCGGAATTCTTTCTGATACACACCCGTCCCATAGAGGATGAGGAAAAACTGGACTGGCGGCGGCTTTGACCCCTGCCACACGGTAGGGGGATGAAAAAAACAACCAAGCCGCCAGCCCGCTCGAATATTGTCGTTCTCAAACAGCTGCTCAAGCACATTCGGCGTTGGCTGATGGGAGAAGTGGCGAGAGAAACGGGCGCGGCGGCCCAGGCGAGGGACTTCACTGTATTCAGTCATCTCACGGCGATGCTCTTCGCCCAGTTGACCCATGCCATGGGACTGAACGATCTCTGCGACTGGCTCCGATTAAAGCAGGCGGCGTTGGCGGGGCTTGGAGCGGTTCCGCCCTCCCGCAATGGACTCTCGCACGCCAACAAGATGAGGTCCGCCGACTTTATCGAAAAGCTCTTCTGGAGGGCCCTCGATCACCTGCAGAGGTTGGACCCATCGTTCGCGGCAGGGCGGCGGGGCCGGGGATTGCTGCGGCGGTTTCGCGTCCGCATCCACGCGGTCGATTCCACGGTGATGGAACTGGTGGCAAACTGCATGGACTGGGCCAAGCATCGGCGGCGCAAGGCTGCGGCGAAAATGCACCTGCGTTTGGATCGGCACAGCTTTCTGCCTTCCTTTGCCATCGTGGACACCGCTGGCGAACACGACAACAAGCGGGCTCGCGAAGTGTGCGCGGGCGTTGAGGCTGGGGAGATTGTGGTATTGGACAAGGCGTACGTGGAGTTCGATCACTTGGCGGATCTGGACGCGCGGGGCGTCTGGCGGGTCACCCGGGCCAAAGACAACAGGCGCTTCCGAGTGCGACGCACCTTGGTCAAAAACCGGGGGAAAATCATCCGCGACCAGATGGTCGAAATTGAAGGGGGCCGAGTGATTCGGCGCGTCGAAGCCTGGGTGGAAATCGACGGAGAAGCGCGCTTGATGGTATTCATCACCAACAATCCGAACTGGAGTCCGACCAGCGTGTGCGATCTGTACCGACGCCGCTGGGACATCGAAGTCTTTTTCAAGCAGGTCAAGCAGACCCTCAAACTCGGCAGGTTCCTCGGACACAGCGCCAATGCCGTCCGCTGGCAGGTTTACAGCGCACTGCTGGTCTACGTGCTCCTGCGCTTCCAAGCACATCTCAGCAATTGGGGCCACAGCTTTACGCGTTTATTCGCCGTAGTTCGCGCCGCGCCTTGGGAACGCGTCGACCTGCTTCTCCTTTTGCGGGGCTATGGGACAGCAGGTGCCTCCTTCAAAGTACTTGGAGCCCTCCAACAGGTGTGGTGCCCGGATTCCCAAGGGCCGCCTCATGAACTCATGGGACAGCATCGCCCCGTCTTTTTAGCGTCAAATTTTTCGCTACCCAAAAAAACCCCAATCGCCCGTTTCAACTCAAGCCCCCACATCCCTTGTAAATTCAAGGGCTCGCCTGGTGATGCCTCCTCTATGGGATGGCTGTGATCGGAAGACTTCCACAGGTTCACCGGTTTCGACCAGAAAAAAATTCAAGGAACTGGGTTTTGGAGGCTGGTTTTCTGCACGAGTCGCGCCAGGTTTGCCGGCTGACAGCGGTTGAGAACCCCGACTCCGCGCCGAGTCAACCCAGGACGCCCTCCGAAAACCTTGGGTTCGGTTCCCGCCATCGCCTCCAAGATTCTTAGATAGGAGGTTTATACTCCGTCGATTCCGGCTCAACCGGCGGCGCTCCACTCCGCGCCCTTCTCGGCTCGTGCCGTTATCCGCCCTGAGCGGCTGCTGTTTCGTAAAAATTGGATGGCTTTGTTATTGTGGGTAGTCCAGACTCGCAATCCTTTGGCGGACTCACCGGACGCCCATTCCCTTGTATGGGGGATCTCCGCCTCTAGGCCTACCCACACGCTCCAAACGATCCACCTCCAATGAAACAATTGTCACGTTGCTTCATCCTCAGCACACTTCTGACGGTTTCCGCTCTCGCGGTCCCCGAAATTGCCGTCGAGCAGCCCAGCGGCACCAACCTGACGGACGGTTCGTCGACTGTCGACTTTGGCAGCCTGGCGCTCAGCGGCAGCCGAGACCTGACGTTCACCGTCCTGAACACGGGCAATACCGATCTCACGGGGTTGCCGATCACCATCGACGGCGCTCATGCCAGCGATTTCAGCGTCACGGCGAGCCCGGTCGCTCCCGTGCCCAACTCAGGCAGCACGGTATTCACCGTGCGCTTCGCCCCGGGCGCCCCGGGGCCACGTTCCGCCGCCCTGCACCTGGCCAACAACGACGGGGACGAAAACCCGTTCGACATCAATTTAACTGGTCAGGGGCTGACGCCTCTCCAGATCGCCCAGCAGGCGTATCTCAAAGCCTCCAATACTGAGCCGCAGGGTGATGTTGAGACGGGTGATGAGTTTGGGGCCTCCGTGGCGGTGTCCGGACACACCGTCGTGGTCGCGGCGCCTTGGGAAGCCAGCAGCGCCACCGGGGTGAATGGCCCCCAGAACGACAATCGCGCCTTTGCTTCCGGCGCCGTTTATGTTTTCGTCCTCAGCGGTACAACCTGGAGCCAGCAGGCTTATCTTAAAGCGTCCAACACGGATGAGGGTGACTTCTTCGGCTGGTCGGTGGCCATCTCGGGCGACACCCTAGTCGTCGGGGCTCGAGACGAAAGCAGCAGCGCCACGGGGGTCAACGGCAACCAGAGCGACAATAACGCTGATTTTTCGGGTGCCGCCTACGTCTTCGTGCGCAGCAGCACCACATGGACTCAGCAAGCCTACCTCAAGGCATCGAACACCGAGGAATTCGATGGCTTCGGCAACTCCGTGGCTGTGTCGGGCAACACCGTGGTCGTCGGGGCCACCGGTGAAGACAGCAATGCCACCGGGGTCAATGGCAACCAGAGCGACAATTCCGCCTCGTCATCCGGCGCCGCCTATGTCTTCGTGCGAAGCGGCACCACCTGGGCACAGCAGGCCTATCTGAAGGCTTCGAACTCCGGGGAATTTGACGACTTCGGTCAATCCGTGGCGGTGTCGGGCGACACCGTGGTCGTCGGGGCGTACGGTGAAAGCAGCAATGCCACCGGGGTCAACGGCAACCAGAGCGACAATAGCGCTGAGAGATCTGGGGCCGCCTATGTTTTCGTGCGCAGTGGCACAACTTGGGCTCAGCAAGCTTATCTCAAAGCCTCCGATACGGAACCTGCGGATCATGATGGTGGTGATGGTTTCGGGTTTTCCGTGGCGGTGTCGGGCGACACCGTGGTGGTCGGAGCGCCCGGTGAAGACAGCAATGCCACCGGGGTCAATGGCGATCCAAAGGATAACAGCGCTCGGAACTCCGGTGCCGTTTCTGTCTTCGTGCGCAACGGCGACAGCTGGACTCAGCAGGCCTATGTCAAAGCTTCGAACACCGAGACATTTGATAGCTTCGGCAACTCGGTGGCGGTGTCGGGAGACTCCGTGTTAGTCGGGGCGGCCGGAGAGGACAGCATTGCCTCCGGCATCAATGGGAACCAGAGCGACAACAGCGCTGATTCTTCCGGTGCCGGCTATCTCTTCGTGCGCAGCGGCACGACCTGGAGTCAGCAAGCCTACCTGAAGGCTTCGAACAGCGGGGAGCCCGACAGCTTCGGCGACTCGGTGGCGATGTCGGAGGACAAGGTGGTGGTCGGAGCACCTGGTGAGGCCAGCAATGCCACCGGCGTCAATGGCAACCAGAGCAACAACAGTTCCCCGCTAGCCGGCGCGGCCTACGTTTTCGAGACGGTGACAGGAGACCCGATTCTCGCGCCAGGGGATACGATGTGGGGGGGAATCCAAGACCAGTCCGGCGAATTCTTTGAGGTGGGCACTGTGGGGACCGCTTCGGGCGTGAACAACTGGCCGGCCGGGGAGCCACCATCGGACCTGATCAATCAGCTGAAGGGCGGAGCGGCCGAGAAATACTTGAACTTTGCGGCGATGAACACGGGGATCATCGTCACGCCGGCCGCCGGCCCATCGATCATTACGAGCATGAGTCTCTCCGTGGCGGATGATGCCGAGGAACGTGATCCAGCCAGCTACGCCCTCTACGGCACCAATTCGCCGATCACTGGCCCCGGTCCGTTTGACTTGGGCCCGCTGGGCTTCGTGCTGATTTCGAGCGGACCACTCGCTCTGCCGTCGTCTCGCGACACAATCACTGACGGGGCGGGCAATGACCTCATTGTTCCGATTCCGGCTAAAAACCGGTACACCTCCTACATGTTGATTTTCCCGACGGTGAAAAATCCGCAAGTGGCCAACAGCATGCAGCTTTCAGAACTGCAGTTTTACGGTTCGATTTTTGCGCCACCAACTCCGGAAATCGCGGTCGAACAACCGGCGGGCACCAACTTGGTCGATGGCTCGGCCACCGTGTCGTTTGGCGACGTGCTGCTGGGCAACAACGTGGCCCGCACCTTCACCATCCGCAACACCGGAGATGCCAACCTCACCGGCTTGGGAATCACCATCAATGGCCCCAATGCCAGCGACTTCAGAGTCACGGCCAACCCCACCGCACCAGTGCCCGGCCCCGAAGGCACCACCACCTTCACCGTCACCTTCAC
>JBJXFS010000345.1:0-3880 GCA_046155625.1 Verrucomicrobiales bacterium
CGCCCGCCACTCCCAGTCGTCCCCCGATTTTTTCATGCTTTTTTCGCCCGTGCAAAAATCCGCCGTGGCCCGCGAGAGGGGCTGGGAGTTGAACATTTACAATGTCCCGATCGCCGGTTCCGGTTCGGGTTCCGGGGTGCGTTGCGGGAGCGGCATTTTCAGGCGGCCTTCCAGGGTGCGCAGGGTGTCGTACAGGAGCGGGGTGCGGCTCGGGGGCGACTGGTCGTGGATGGTGCGCAGCTGGTTGTAAATCTGCTGCAAGTCGGAGGCGGGGTTGAGTTTCACCTCGCGGGCCAGTTCGAAAATCTTGAGGAGGTTTCGGAGAGTGGGGGGCGGAGGGTCGGACCGCTGGGCGGTGGTCCAGGCGTCCGCGAGTTCGCGCAGCCGTGCTTCGGCGTCGGCTTCTTTGCCTGGGATGTGGGCCATGGCGTACGCCTGCATGCGGCGGGCATAGGCCGGACCGCCGGGCGCGGCGGCGGCGCGTCCCCAGGCGGCGGCCTCTTTTTCCGGCTGCCGGGGGCGGATTTTGTCGCGGTAAAGGACGGCTTCCTGCTCGTGGAGGCGCGGCTCGTTGGGTAGAAATCGCTGGCCCTTTTGGATCATAGCCATGCCCTTGTCCGTGTAAGCTGAACGCAGGAGCGTGTTCAGTGCGCCGCGTTCGTCGTTCTGCAATTCGAAGAAATGCGCGGCATTGTAGGCCATCATCCACTGGCCTCGGTCATAGTAGTAGAAGGTGCGTGGTTGGAGGTGCTGGCAAAAGGCGTAATCGCTCTCGACTTGGGCGTAATTTGTCTTTTCCCAGGCCGAGCAGGCCCACAAGTCCCAGACGGCGGCGGCCATGGAACGCAGGCCGCCGAGCAGGGCAACGAGCGACGCCTGGTTGACCTGTTCGCGCAGGTTCATGGCGGCTCCAGCGTCGTCGCGCAGCCCTGCCTTGAGCCGCTCGGCGGCCAGGGAGCGTTCGAGCGGCAGGCGAATGGCGCCGAAGGCCAGGACGGCCACAACGATGAGGAGAGGTTTCATGGCGGCTAGGGGTCGATGAATCGGTACTTACAATCCCGGCGTGGCCATGAGATCGCGGAAGGCAATGGCCTCGCGTCGATCCAGGGTGCCACTGCCGTCGGTGTCCATGCGTCGGAATACGTCATCGTACACGTGCTCGCGGCGCACGAAAGCCAGTCCCTCAGCCCAAGTGGCGGCGCCATCTCCATCGGTGTCGAGCCGGAGAAATCGCTCGCGATTGGCGGTTGGATTGTTCATTTGCCACTCGGCAAAGGTCACGCGTCCGTCCCCGTTGGCATCGTTCTCCTGGTGCAGGGTGGTCACAATGTGGCGTTCCCATTCGGCGAGCGTGACGCGGCCATTGCCATTGGCGTCCGCGGCGTCGAAGTGCGGGGTTTTGGACGCGCAGGCAGCCAACAGGAGACCGGTCAGGCCGGCGATACAGCGGGGGATCGACATGCCGTATCATAGCGCGGGATATCCACGCTCAAGCCGCTTGCGAACTGGAAATCATCGCCGAGTGGGAGAAAGAACGATAATGGAGAGCGCCATCGACGCCTTTATCCGGCACCTCGCCATCGAGCGCGGGCTCTCCGACCATTATCAGTTGCTGACCCGCCGGAATCTGGAGTCTGGAGCCACGTGGCTGCAGGAGCGGCATGGGGTGGTCATGCCGTCCGCCTTGACCACGGAACAACTGGCGGCCTGGCTCGGAGCCCGCAAGCGAGACGGCTTGTCCGCCGCCAGCCTGCGTCTCGCCCTCATTTCCTGGCGGGGGTTTTACCGGTTTCTTCTCGGGCGCGGAATGGTGAGCGCCGACCCCACGGCTGATCTCCAGTCACCCCGCGCCACGCGGTCGCTGCCGGACACGATTGCCGTGCAGGCCGTGGAAAAACTGCTCGCTTCCATCCCCGGGAGAGAGCCGCTCGACTGGCGCGACCGCGCTCTCCTCGAATTGATCTATGCGAGCGGCCTCCGCGCCGCCGAGACCGTCGGGGCGCGCTTGGACGAACTGAATCTCGACGAGGGATTTATCCGCGTCACCGGCAAAGGGAGGAAAACCCGCGTGGTCCCCGTCGGGTCGGCGGCGCGCGCCGCGCTCGCCGAGTACTTGACGCATGGCCGACCGCGGCTCGTCACCAAAAAAACGGGTGGCCACATCTTCCTGGCCGCCCACGGCGGACCGCTCACCACCCAACGGCTCTGGCAGATCGTCAAGCGCCGCGCTCAGTTAGCCGGCATCGAACCCGGGCTCTACCCGCACCTGCTCCGCCACAGCTTCGCCACGCACCTCCTCGGCGGCGGCGCCGACCTCCGCGTCATCCAAGAACTCCTCGGTCACGCCGACATCGCCACCACCCAAATCTACACCCACGTCGACCAACGCCGGCTCCACGCCGTCCATAAAAAGTTTCACCCGCGCGGGTGAGCGGAAGAGAACAAATTGACAAACTACTTCCGCCCTAGACGGGGTGATTCGTTGGGTTTATCGGCCCTGGGTTCTGGCTTCACAGCTTTGCTATGAGCCACCGCCCAAACCAGTAATGCCATCAGCAATAACAGCGCTGGAATCCACGCATATGGAGAAATGTCGAATGTCGTCGGGCGGAAGAGTGCTTTCATAGTGGTAGATAAAATAATACATAAAGATCGTACGATTCTTAGCACATGTGAGCCGACCGGCACTGGGGTTTTACGACCACGAAAATCACGAAATACACGAAACTTGTCGGGCTCGGTGGTGGGCAGGACGGGAACCGCGTGGTGGCTGAAGTGTCGCGGGGAATTTCAACCTCATGATGCTTTTAGGCGAGTGTCATCCATGGTTGATTTCGACATTCCGGGTCTCGATCAGAAAGTAATTCGCTTGAGGCCGGGGATGACGTCGAAGTGGCTGTCGTTGCTGAGCAGGGGGAGATTGAGTTCCATGGTCACTGCGGCGATCCAGAGGTCGTTCGCGGGGATGGGCGTACCATTGGTTTTAAGTCGGAGACGCAGGTCGGCGTAATGGCGGGCGGTGGCTTCGCTCACGGGCTGCACTTCGGCCAGTGGCAAGCTCTGAGCGAGCCAATCCTCGTAGCGGGCGCGGTGGCGCGACTGACGGATGCCGTACTGGTATTCTCCGAGGGTGATCACGGGCACAATCAAGCGGGCCGCCTCGGAGAAGGCGGTTCGGCAGGCCGGATTGCCATCGGCCCAAGCCGAGAGAGCATTGGTATCCAAAATCAAGCGCGATCCTCCCCATCCAAGTGTTCAAACGCCTCCGCAATGCGAGCTTCGATCCGTCGGGTTTCCGATTTCAAATCCGCCAGAGCGCCAAATCCTTTCATCCAAGGAGGTTCGGATGCCGTCGCGCGCGAGGACGCTGGCGCTGTCACTTTTTCCTCAAGCGCTTCGGTCACGAATTGCCGCAAGGAAATTCCGCGCAACGCGGCCCGGGCCTTGGCCTGCCGAAAGATGTTGTCTGGAATGTCCAGCGTGGTTTTCATGGGGATATCATTTCCCACATTTATGGGGATCAGGCAAGGAAAATGGGATTCCTTGGCCGCGGAACGACTCGGTGGAAAGGGCTTTGACCCCACGTGAGCCAGCAAAAGCGATGAGCAAAGAGGCGGCGATCGGGAATTCTCCATGAGAGAATCAACGCGGCTATCATGCGAGAAGTGGCGACCATGCCCGGATGGTACGACTTCACCGCCTACGCGCTCGGGAGTTCAACAGGTGAACCGCCCCGGGGACCTGCCTATGGGTCATTCGGGGGACGGACGGTGGGGCGGGAGGGGTCTTCGGATTGACAAGGGGAGGAGGGGTCGCAGGTTTAGAGATGCGACGGGTGATTGGAATTGTTGGGCTGGCGTGGGCGTGGGGGGGGTGTCTC
>JBJXFS010000289.1:0-5989 GCA_046155625.1 Verrucomicrobiales bacterium
ATAGGGTCAGCCATGGTGGCAGTGGATTGGAATTCTCATTCCCTCCGGCTCGATAGTCGGCCGCCTGGCCGGTCTCGCCTCGTTGAGGCGTCCGAGCGGATAATCCTCTGCGGGGTCCGTTCCTGACTGCGAGTATGGTTCGCGCCGTTACTAAGAATTCAAGCGAAATCTTCAGCCTCCCACGCGCATCACGAGCTTCGCACGTGGCCGGCGCCACCGCTCATCGCGCTTCTCATTCGCGGGATCGATCCCCGGCCCCCAGGCGAATTTGATGAACCCGCCGCGGACCGCCTCTGCCATCATCCGCAGCGCGTCGGCTGCGTGGGACGCCCAGTTGTGCACCGGCTCGTCCCGAACCAAGCCGGTCAGTGCGTTGGCTTGAGGGTGCCGCTGGTAGGCGCTCAGCGCCTCCACCCCGCGCTCGCAGGCCGGCATGCGGAATTCGAGGTTCGGAAGCAGTTCTTTCAGGTCATTGATCCCGACCCAGATGTCCGGCGTCCGCGGGATGATCCGGAGGTTCGTCAGCCCGATCCGTCCCAGTTCCTCAGCGATACTCGATCCGGTGGCATTCCTCGCCTCCGCGTCGTGCGGCAGGTGGTGGTTCCCCAGGTTGTACCCTTTCGCCCTCATACGGGCGACACGCTGGGTCAGCGTTTCTTCCAGTCCCATGTCGACATCCACCACGCGGATCATCCGGCCGATGACCTGCCAGTACCATACCGCCATGTTTAATGGCGATCCGAGGTCCCAGGACGTGTGCACCAGGCACGATTGGTCGACCGGCATCCGCTCACTGATGCGGCCCTCAGCGCGCGCGCGCTCGATTTCCTCAGCGTAGATCGCCCCTGGAATCGGCGCCGTGAAATCGCACTCGTACTCCTGGGCATAGAGGTGCTTCGGCGTCCCGGCGCGCAGGCTGGCCAGCTCCTCGGGTTCGATGATCCCGGTTTCAGAAGCCCGCAAGATGAGGGAGAACCATTCCTCCGGATTGCTCGTCGCCTCCACCCAGCGTTCGTAGAATGCGTTCTTCCCCTTCGGCGTGCCGATGAACGTCGCCCATCCCCGGTAATCGGACAGGCACGGCCGGATCACCGCCGACCAGGCCTCTTCCTCGATGTCGGCAGGCTCGTCGACCACAACCCCGTCAAAGTACAGCCCGCGCATCCTGTCGTACGAGTCGCCCGAGTAGAGCCGGATCTGCGCCCCGTTGTGGAGTGTCATCGAAAGTTCGGCCTGGTTCACCGTTACCCCAGGGAGCGGCTGCACGAATTTCCGCAGGTACCCCCAGGCGATGTCCTTCGCCTGATCCCGCGTCGGTGCGATGTACCCGAACCTCGGTGGCGGTCCCGGCCGCTGTCGGGTCATCGCCCGGGCCAGGATATCCTGCAGGCAGCTGTACGTTTTTCCTGCCCGGCGATGACACACAAGGCACGCAAACCGCTGTTTTCGTTGGAGGTACGGACGAAACTGCCGCCTCGGGACGATCTGCAGCTCAACCATTGCCATCGTCCGGTCCCCCGATCCGTACGACGACGGTCACTCCGTCGTCTTTCGGCGCCAGGTGTCGCGCATCAGGATCCAGCTCATTGTCGAGCGCAATGGCCCGCAGCTTATCGAGCAGTTTGCGCGTGGTGCCATCCACCGTAGTCCGAAACTCCTGCCACAGATCAGAATCCTCCGGAAGCTCCGAGAGTTTCGCGCGCACGAGCCGGGCAAAGAACTCGCGTTTCTCCCGGATGGTCAGCATCGTTTCAGTCACGGACGCCTGCTGGAGCTCCTTCACCCGTCGCAAAATCCTCTCATTTCCGCTCAAGCGGGCTGCATTCCCATCATGCCGCTTGTAGCCCGCGGCGACGTACGCCGCGTCCGCAGTTTCCCCACGCGCCCGGGCCTGCGCGAACACCTCATGGCGCGGCGAGAGCGGTTTCATTTCTGGATCTGAAGCCGGAAGAATTCGTCCTTCCCGAGCGCGGCTTCCAGAACCGCGAACGGAGCCCACGAGAGGAGGTCTTGCGAGGCCTCGATGAGCAGCGCCACAGCCTTCAGGCCGGCAGGCTTGGGCGGCAGCGGTCGCAGCGTGAGGATGTCGGAGTCGGGACTTTCACCCCAGGTCGAATTCCAGGCCCGTACGATCGTCTGCATCCCGGGCCTGGCGGCCGCGATGGTGAATTCGAGCGTCCCCGCCGGGATCAACTCAGGGTTCAATTTCGTGGCCGTGAGCGAGTACGCCGATGGGAGGGGGGAGACGAGGTTCACCGCGTAATCCGTCGGCTTCAGCGGCGGGGTGATCGTGACCTGGTAGACGTTGTAGCCTTCCACATGAGGAGCGTCCTCCGGGGTCGGCGGGTCCCAGACGACCCGGACGGGTTTGGGATTGGCCAGGGCGACGCCTGCCGCAAGGAGGGTGAGAAGAAAGAGAAGGAACGGTTTCACGAGAGAAGTGTAACGGCGCGAACTCTGGTGTCAACGGGGAGTAGCGGCCTGCAGCTCGCGGGGTGCCGACATTTTGGGCTTGGCTCCCCAGCATTCCTCTACTAAAAAACTCACCATGAATGCGCTACGCGAAGCCCTGCCCCTCCGGGTCGCATTTGCACCAGTTATGCGACGGTCGCATATCCAGGACAAAAGGTGACGGTCGCATAATAAAACTGTTCGGCATGCAACCAAAGAATACCACCATGAGCGATCTACAAAAAGAGAACGAACCGTGCCCCGAAGATCTGCGCCGGCAAATCCGGAAATTGCAGTGGATGGTGTACGGTGTATGGCCGACCATTGGCCTGATCCTCTTGATTATTACATTCGTATCAACACGCGAGGACGCAACGGCCACCCGAGTCGCGATCGAATGGATCGAAACCACCGCCTGGAACGTTGGTACCCCGGTCGCCGTTGTTGCCTTCATCGTATTAGGCATCGCGTTCACGACAAAACTCGCGACAGACTATCGGAACCGCAACTACCGTTGGTCGCTGAATCCCGGTAGTCGGAATCCCAGTGCGAAGTAGCGCGGCCAGCTTTGTAAACAGGAGGGATGCCTACCAGACACAAGGAGCACGGGAAGCCGAACCAGGAGTCGCTCCTAACACCTGACCCGTCACCAGTTCCAGCCGTCATGCCCGTTCCACTCTCAACCCGCAGTCAAAGTCTCGCCCCGGGTCAGGCGTAGGAGGACTGTGACGTTCGCCCAACTCCAATCCACTAACCGACATGCCCCACGAGTTCGAGGTCACCGTTGATTCGGCCATGATGAAGACCGCTTGGCATGCCTGGTTTTTTCGAGGGCAGCGTTTGTGGACTTTGCTGGTAGCCGCTGGCCTTGTTTTGGTGAGCGCATACTTTGACTCGCGCTCGGGAGGGCTAGGGAGCAGTTCGATCGTCGGACTGACCATGCTTGGCTTGGCGGTTTTCATCTTCATTGCTGGCTATTTGATCGGGCTGCGCCGCTCACTCGCCAAGCTCGACATGATCACAGACGGAAAGGCTGCTTATCGTCTGACCGACGAGACCATTGAGGCACGGAGTTCGCTGGGGTCAGTTTCACTCGCATGGACAGCCATCGCGGAGCTGCGGAGATACCGAGACCTTGTGTTGCTCGGTTTTCGAGGTGCCATGTATTCAATTGTTCCTGCCTCACAGATTCCAGAGGCATCCCTCGCCTTTATGGTCGATAGGTGCAGGAACGCAGGTACTAAGATTACCGACTTATGACTCCTCAGAAGCAGACAGTCAACCAACCCAGGGCGAACAAGACGTCGCTCCGAACCGCTCATTGCCGCCTTTTTTGAATTCAACGTCCTCCCTTCGCGGTTCGGAGGACTGAAAACGTTGGGCAAAAATCATGGACTGGCGCTATAACACGATTTGGTTTGATCAGCTCGATCAGAGCCGAATCGCCACCGTCGATCTTAGGACCGAGACGATGCCGCCGCTTCAGAAGAAGGAATATCTCAGCTTGCGTGGATATAGACAGAAGAACGGTATTCTCGACACCTTTCCGATTTCGGATGAGGTTTTGTATCTCGAATTAAGCTTCTCTGGCCTTCGGGCATTCGACGGAATCGGCCGTTTACAGTCCCTCAAGCGCCTAGAGTTGGTCCACTGCTATAAGCTGGAGTCCGAGTCCGGACGAGAAGAGGTGGCGAGTTCACTCCGTCACTTGCACATCCTTAATTCGAAGCGATTCCATGTCGGTTCTGGTGTGAGAAGTTTGCGAGATATTGAGGTACTTCGATTGAATGCGTGCGGTGAGATTGATAGTCTTGATTTTCTATTCGAGTTCCCGCGCTTGCTCGATTTTCGGTTTGTCGACACCAACGTCCGAAGTGGCGATTTGTCGCCGCTGATAACGCACAAGACACTTCGGAGCGTTGGATTCATGGACAAGCGTCATTACAACATGAAGTCTGTAGAGGTAGATGGAGCATTGGAATCGAAGTCGTCTCTGCCGTTTCAGGAATTTGTCAGCAAGGGACAGTGGCGGACTTTCAGATTCTTGTCTGCGGACGACGGCGTATCGACATGAAAAAAAGGCAGCCCAACCAGGCGCTAGAGCCAACGACCACAGCTGTCACGGATCGTGCTACCGCACGCTCCGCGCCAGCTGCGGTCGTGGCTCATTTTTAACGTTCCGCTGACTGGGGGACATCTCTACGAGCGGGGGAATCCGAGCCCTATCCCTCTAAAAACTAATTCGGATTCGGTTCAGCTGTCCAACGTGCAACGTGCAGTGTGCAGCCGCAACGTGCAGCCATAACTGCACGTTGGAAGGGATTATTGTTTTTTGAGTACATAGACACGCATGGGCTTCCCGCCAGTGCCCCGCGGACGGTCGATGAACTGAATGGTCTCACCGAGCGCCATCCTGACTGATTCCTCGCTCGCTGGTCTCCCAACCTTGAATTCTTTCATCACTCGCTGGATCAGACCGTGGGGAGCATTGACTCCCCCAACCACCTCGCCCCCCTCGCGCTCTACGACGCCCGCAACATCCTCGGGGGTAACCGACTTCTTCCGACGAGTCGGGCTGCCGGTGCCCATGCCTTCGGCCCATTCGTCCAGGTCGAAGTCGGGGAGCACCTCGTATCGCATGTGCCGCTCATTGAGCCGGGCGGCGAATGGCGGCCAGGCCGGCCCGTTGGAGACCTTGGCGCAGCCAATGATGACGACGCCCGGGTGGTCGATGCCTGCGGCTGCGACGTTGATCTGGGAGCGGAGCCAGCCGTAGAGGACTTTCGAATTGCGGGCGAACGAGGCAGCGTCGTCTCCGAACACTTTGGAGGCCTCGGCGGCGCCGGTGCGGCCGTGGTGGACGACGAGCGGGGTTCGACGGATTCCGCCGTGGCGGGTTACTTCCGAGATGCCGCGGCAGGCGTCGGTCATGACGTCGTCCTTGTTCGGATCGCCCCGGCCGGCGTCGCGGAGCGGATCGATCACCACAATATCGGGCGACCAGGTGCCGATCAGGGCCTCGATGCGGGCGCGGTCGTCGTGGCCGGCTTCCATGCAGATCGACCCGACATCGAGGGCCTCGATGCGCAGGATCCGCAGATGAGCGTCGACTTCGGCCCATTGCCGGCGGTTGAGCACGGCGGTCATGCGTTCGAGGTCGTGCTTGAGCCGATCGGCGCTGTTCTCGGTCTGGAGGAACAGCCAACGCTTCCCCTGGCCATTGGTCTCCCAATTGAGGAATTTCCGCCCCAAAATGGTGTCGACAGCCGCCTGGAGCGAGAGCCGGCTTTTTCCGACGCCCGGCGCCCCGACGATCGCCGTGGGCGCGCCGGCGGCCAGCACGCCGCCATGCCAGATCTGATCGGCGGGGTTTGGTTCGTGCTCCATCAGCGCACTCAGCGTCCACAGTCCATCCGGGCGCGCCGCCGATTCCATGGCACGGAGCGCCTGGGCGATCTGGTACGGGTTGCCCGAAGCGGACGCCCCGCATGCCGGGCACTTCGCGATGCCAGGACCGGGCAGGTCGAGAGTGGCCTTT
>JBJXFS010000302.1:0-82472 GCA_046155625.1 Verrucomicrobiales bacterium
GAAGAAACGCTGAGTCTCCTTCGTGGAGCCAAACGCTGACTGGAGAGCCGGATGCGGGAAATCCGCCCGTCCGGTTCGGTGGGAGGGGCGCCGCAATCCAATGTGGCGTCCCTACCCCTATCCAGCCATCGTCTAATTGTTCACGCCCTTCTCGCCCGTGAGAGCATCCTCCGCGCGAGGCGTGATATTCGCGTGATGAGCGGTTTCGGTCCCCAGTACGTGGGTTTACGCTGAAGTGCCCTCGGTCGGCGGTGCGGCGCTTTCCTCGCCTTGATTGGTCGAAATCACTTCCGACGGGGCCGCCTCAGGACTGGCCGCTGGTGCCTCAACAGGGGCAGGCGAGTCCACGCCAGCCCCAGTCTCCAGATCTGAAGCATCAGCCTCCGCTTTTTTCTCAGCCACCTCCTGGGCTTCCTCAATGAGGGCTTCGGCTTCCTCTTTCGAAAGCCTCGTCGGATCATCCGGCAGCCGTTGCTCGATCGGGATTTCCGGCTTCGGCCGCGGCGGTGGCGGCGGGCGCAGTTCCGCCGGACCAAACCCCCGGCGGTCGTCCGTCACGGTAGTGCCAGTACTGGTGAGCTGATTGATGCGCCGCTGGCGCTGCCTCATGAAAATCTCGGCCAATTTGAAACACCGGTTGCTCAGTTTCTCGGCATCCGTTTCGTCGATGAGCGCCAACCCCTCCTCCCGCAATTCGCCAAAAAACAGCTGCCACGCTTTTTCCGAGAGCTCCCGCGGGTCGAGCGGTGTGCGGTCAAGTCGCTCCGGCCGCTCGAATCGCTCCGGCCGCCCTTGCCCCTGCGGACCGCGACTTTCCGGTCGCTCGTGCCGCGGCGGCCGTGGGTCGGGGCGCGGGACTCGCTCGTGCGGTCGCGGCTCGCGCGGCTCCCGGCGTGGTTCCCGTGGTTCCCGTGGTTCACGTTGCTCGCGGGGTTCACGCACGGCAGCCGGACTATCGGCCGCCCCGGCCTCCGCCGAAACCACTTCCGCCGACCCCCCCCCAGGGCTCGTCGCCTCGTCAGTTTCCACCGCCGCACCTGTCTCGTCTTCCTCCTCATCCGCCTCATCCGCGTCGGCCTCGGTCCCGGATTCCCCAGGGCCAAATCGCTTGGGCCGAGTGCGCCCGCCCCGGTGACGCGGCCGCTTTTTCTTGATTCCCTCTCCCGGCGAGGACGCCTCACCCCCCGGTCCGGACTCCGAAGATCGGGTGGCTGGGGGAGCGGAGCCGCCTTCGACACCATTCGAAGTAGGGTTCGGAGACTCGGGAGCTGGTGGGTTCGAGTGAGATGAAACAGTATCGGGAACTGACGGTTCGTTCACGGAAAGGTTGGGATCGGGGTCTAAGGAGGGGAAAAGCGCGGAGGGAGGCTTAATCCTGCCGCCGACACCCCGCGACGCAACGCGGAAATGCAGATAACGCGAAGGCAGGACTCAATTTCGCCTCGACACTGAGCGCAGATTTGAGTCATGGTGCCTTTATGAACGCAGCCTCTCCCCCGGAGCCTTTGCTGGCGCCGCACAGGGGTCGTTGGCGCGGGTGCGTCGCTTGGCTCGGGTGCGGCGCGGCCGTGTCGGCTGCGGTGTGGGGGGCTTGGTTTTGGTTTTCCCGAATCGATCTAGTGCGTGACGAACTCCACGAGTCGGCACGCCCGGCTGGCAGGAACCGACCTGAGCTCTGGTTGGGGATCCGGGATCGGCTCCGTAAAGGTCATTTTTGGCACGACGACATGGTTCGTGTCGGCCGACTGGGAGACACGGAGGCCATCCAGGCGATCATGGCGCGGCTCCACCCCGAAGGACCAGCGGGTGGGTGTTTGATGGGAAGTCGACCACCGCACGCCCGGGAGGCGTTGCAGGACTTGAGCGGCCATGATGCCGGACCGAAGGCCGAAGACTGGCATGCCTGGTGGCGGCTGCACCATGGGAAGTCCCAGTTCACGCTCATCCGGGAATCGTTCCTTCCACTCGGCGTGGACCCCCGGAAACCACCAACCAAGGAACAGACGGTCAAGCTGCTCCGACTCATCGGGCTCGCCCACCAGATCGATGGAGGCGCTCCCGTTCCCAGACCGACGCGTGCCCGCGTCAGTAACGCTTTACGCATCCTGCGAGATCACGAAATCAAACCCGAGGTCGTCACTCTGGCCGATCTGGCGGGGAGCGACGGCCAGGCCATCCTGGACGGGCTGACGGCGTATACCACGTTCCAGGCCGAACACCCTGCCGACAACGGAGTCGGCGTCGTGTTCGGCCAACACGCCAGCGCCACGCCCTTCAGTAACGAATACTTGGAAACGCACTCCTGGATTCTCCGCTCGGTTTTCGCTCCCTGGGCTTGGTTTGGCGGAGCGATGTTCCTGGCGATCAGCGGACTTTGGGGAGCGTGGAAACTCGCCGCGCGATCCCACTCACCGCGATGTCTCGCCAACTCCCCAGATCCGCCCACGCGGCGGGTCGGAAGTTCGACGCCAGAAGTAACGTGACTTCTTGGGTAAAACCTCCTGCCGCCATGGCGCAGCGCAGATGAATTTTGGATGAATTTTGACCGCCGCTAAATTGCCTGTCACTTTATGACTTGCAAAAACGAAGCGCAAACTTGACAAAGCGCGAAGAATCTGAGAATATTCGATCATTATGAAAAAAGCGTCTCTTCTGATTCTTTCGGCTTTCTTGACCATCAATAGTGTTTCGGCCCAATCTGAGAAGGTGATGATTGGGTCGATGACGACAGTGAACGGGCAAGTGTTCAATCGAGTAGAGGTATTGAAGCGTGATCCGGACGGGTTGATGTTCCGGCATGCGAAGGGGATGGCGAAGATTCCGTTTTCGGAGTTGCCGGCGGAGATCCAGGCGCAGTTCAACTACAAGCCGGAGGAGGCGGCGGCGTTTGTGAAGGAGCATGAGGAGGCGGCGAAGGCGGCGCGAGCGAAGGCGGCGGAGGCGCGGGCGGAGGCACGCGAGCGCAGGGCGCAGGAAAAGGCGCTGAAGTTGCAGATCGAGTTGATGCGGCAGCAGGCGGCGTTGAGCGCGAGTGCGGGTGGTTTTGTCATTCCGGGGTATGCTGATTTCGGGGTGCCGACGTGGGGGTATGGGCTGGGGCTGGGGCTGGATCCCGATTTGTTTCCTGGGGAAGGGGTGGGCAAGCGAGCGGCGAAGCGGCGGTTTCAATGGAACCAGGACCGTCTGTTCGGGGATTTTTCGACGACCAAGTATATTGGACCGAACGCCGCGTTGTACGGCGATGGGGTGACGAACACGAATGTGCGGTCATTCCTGACTTTTGGCGGCTACTCGTACCCGACCGAGTTGGCGACGCGCGCCGGCCACCCGCTGGTGGGGGCGCCTGGCGGCAAGATGGGGTACCGGCCGACCGTGGCCCCGGGTCATCGTCCGGTCGTTCGTCCGATGCCCGGCCCGGCTCATCGCCGACTTGTGCCTGCCAATAGCGCGGGCGCCCGCATCGGCGGCACCGGCACGATCATGCAAGGCGGCGGAAATCGGATCTCGCACCGGTAGCCCGACGAAGGGACATTGGAACAACCGCGAGAGACACGTAACCCTAGAAAGGGACATTTCAACCACGAAAATCACGAAACACACTAAAACTTACTGAGTTTAGAACAAGCGGCCTTGTCATCCATCAGATGGACGGCAATTGTTGGCTAACGGTTTGGTTTTTCGTGTGGTTCGTGTATTTCGTGGTTCCCATCCCGGTGTGTAGGGTAACACGCGAAAGTTGATGACGTTACGATAAACCCAAGAAGGGACTTTAGAACCGCATCAACCGGAAGCCGGGCGAAATCAGGGCGCGGTCCGCACGCGGTAAAAGACCCCTTGCGCTCCGGCGGGCAGCGAGGTGTCCGTGAAGGAGGTGGAGGCCCCCGCGCTGGGAATGACTTGGCCGAGGTCCGGCCAGACCGCCAGGTCCGTCGACCGTTGGACACGGTAATTCGCACCGGCGGTGGAATTCCAAGTGAGCGTGACTTGTCCCGTGACTGGTCCACCCGTAATGCTGGTGATGGCAAAGGGGGCCGCCGGGGCCGGTCCGCTCAGGCTGTCGACTCCCTCGTTCATGACCCGGATGACTTGCTCCTGGGTGAGAGCGGTTCGATAAAACCCGACTTCATCGATGCGCCCGATCCAGAAGAAATTGCGCCCGTCGTCCTGACCCGCGCCGATGTGCATGTCGCGCGAGGTGTTGGCGGAGACGCCGAGCACTTGATTAATGACCTCCTGGCCGTCGATGTACATTTTCCGGGTCGTCGTGTCGGCATCGTAGATGATGGCGAGGTGCGCCCAGGTTTCGGCGGCCACGGCGCCGCCGTCGATGGAGTTCCAGGCACCGGATAGGCCATTATTGCCCGCCCAGTATTCCCAGCGCCCGTTCGGCGCGTTGTAAATGATGGGCCCATTGACACGGCCGTTGATTTCCTCTCGCGAGGTGAAGGGCGAGTGGTAATTGCCGTCCGAAACTGCGGTTGGGTACGCCCAGAGTGTCACGCTGAAACTGCCGGACCCGTTGGGCGCTTGGATCCCCGGGTTAAGACGGGGGTCGAATGGGACGTCGATGTGGCCACTGCTGTCGAAGTACGCGGATTTTCCGGTGCCCGCATTGGCGCCCTCCTCGCCAAAGACGACCGGCTCGATGACTAATCCGTCGAATCCGTTTCCACTGGCATCCGTGGCATCGGTGTCCAATGGCCACCAGGCCAAAAGCGGGTCGGTGAAGGCGACCTCAGCCTTGACCGGCACGGTTATGATAGGTCGGACGGGATCGTTGGTGGTGATTTCAAGCTGGGCCGCGAAGGCGCCATCGCTATTCCGCCGATCGAAGGTCACGGCAATGTTTCCCGACGCCCCGGGAGCGACCGTGGTCGGGAATCCCGTGACGGTGAAATGGGAGGCCAGCAGCCCGGTGACCGCCACGCTGGCCACTTCGAGCGTCTTGCTGCCCCCGAGGTTCTGGAGGGCGAGATTGGCCGATACCGGACCGGTTCCACCGGGCAGGGTGCCAAAATCGAGCTCGGCCCCGGTCGAGGCCTGTGGGTCGTGGATGGTGCCGCGCAGGGTGACCGGCCGCGTCGGATCGGCGGGATCGTTGCTGGCAATCTGCATGATCGCTTCGATGTCGCCGGTCGCGCCCTGGGGATTGAAGCTGATGCGAATATTCCCGTTCGCGGCGGGCGCCAAGGGGCTGGGCAGCGAGACCAGCGAAAAACTCGGCCCGTTGGTGCCGGTGAAGGTGACCCCGCTGATAGTCAGCGTCTGGGTTGCACCGGAATTGGTGACCGGCACGTCGAATTGCTGCACACCGCCATTGAGAGGCAGTGTGACGGGAGAAGTCACCCGCAGCCGCGGATCCGGGATGTTTGGGCCGCTGTCGACGCCATTGGCCATCACGTTCTGGATCTCCTGCTGGCTCAGGGCGTTGTCCCAAAATCCGACATCGTCAATGTCGCCCGCCCAAAAAAAGTTGTTCCCATCGTCCTGACCGGATCCGATGTGCGTGTTCCGAACGGCATTGGCCGACACGCCGCCGGCCTGGTTGATGACCTCTTCGCCGTCGAGGTACATTTTGCGCGTCACGCTGTCCGCATCGTACACGATGGCCACATGCACCCACGTGTCGACCACGGCTGGTCCCGCGGTGATCGGATTCCAATCGCCCGAGGGACCGTTGTTGCCCGCCCAGTATTGCCAATTGCCACTCGGATCGATGTAAATGATCGGGCCATTGACACTTGCGCCATTGTCTTCGCGCGACGTGAAAGGTGACCGGTGGGCTCCTCCGACTGCGCTGGGCCTTGCCCACAGCGACACCGTAAAACTCCCGGATCCATCAGGTCCTTGAATGCCCGGATTGAGCGCCTCGGCCCAGGGGACGTCGATGTGACCGTTGCTGGCAAAGGTGGCGGCGTTACCCGTGGCCGGGCGGGCGCCCGAGACCCCAAAGGTCACAGTGTTCCCGACGACCGTGCCGTCATGGCCATTGCCCGTGGCATCAGCGGCGTCCGCGTCTAACGGCCAATGAGCGACCAAGGCGGCAGGCGCGGTTGCGAGATTCAGGGAGGCCAGCCCGGCAAGTAGGATGAGCGATGGTTTCATGGGGAATCTGGTTCGAGGATCATGGTTCGCAGATCATCGGCAGAGTGTGGTAACGGCCGCGTTTAGCCGCCGAACGCCGCCCTCTTGATCCCTCTCTACCGCGGGAAACAAGACCGGCCGGGAATTTTTAGTCTAGATTCGGAATGGTCATAGGAGGATTGGGTGATCGACGGCAGACATTCGACGTACCCGATGCCCCCGACCCAGGTGGGTCGGGTGACTCAGCGGGTTGGCCGTTTCGGGCCTCCCGTGATCGCCGCCTTCGCACTACCGGCGACGGCGAGCGAGGAAAAGCGATCCGGCGAGTCCGAGCAAGGCCGGCAGCGTGGGTTCGGGAATGCCATTGGTCAGTACCCCCTGGATCTCCGACTGACTCAGCGCCGTGCTCCAGAAGCCGACGTCGTCAATCCGACCCGCCCAGTGAAAGTTGTTCCCGTCGTCCTGACCGGACCCGATATGCAGGCTGCGCAGCAAGTTGGCCGAGACACCCCCGACCGAACTGACGGTCTCACTCCCGTTGAGGAACATCCGTCGCGTCGTCGTGGCGGCATCGTACGTGATCGCCACATGTGTCCAAGTATCCCCGATCACGGCGCCGCCATCGATCGGGTTCCAGGCGCCGGATGGGCCATTATTGCCCGCCCAGTATTCCCAGCGCCCGTTCGGCGCGTTGTAAATGATGGGCCCGTTGACACTCGCCCCATTGTCCTCACGCGAAGTGAACGGCGATCGGTGCGCGCCGCCCACGGCTGTCGGGTACGTCCACAGTGTCACGCTGAAACTTCCCGACCCCGCGGGCGCCTGCGTGCCGGGGTTGAGCGCCGCGGCCCACGGCACGTCGATGTGCCCATTGCCCTGGAAATCCGCGGAACTCCCAGACAATCCCGGCGCCGCAGGCTGGCCGAACGTCACCGTACTACCCACCACCGCGCCATTGTGGCCGTTGCCGCTGGCATCAGAAGCATTGGAATCCAGCGGCCAATGGGCCACCAAGGCGGCCGAGGCTGCATGGGAAGCGAGCGCGAAAACAGCGGAGGCGAGGAGTGGTGATTTCATGGGATCTTTAATGAGAGGAGTGCCAAGCGGCCGATATCGCCGACTTTGATGGCGCCGTCGAACGGAACCTAAAGCATCCCTATTGCCAGAACGACGGAATCATGGCGAGAAATATTTTTGCCTATTTTCCTATACGGTCGCTGGGTGAAATAGGAGGAGGGAATCCGCTCACATCTCCAGTTTCAGCCGAAGAAACCGGCTGGCGCTGGAGCCGGTTGGCGCCGTGTCGCGCAGGGTGACGGTGAGGGTGCCGTCGCCGTGGTCGACGGAATCGGCGACGCCGCCGCCGGCCTGCCAGGCGCCGGTGGCGAGCCCAGTGGCGACCTCGAGCGTGTAGTTGATGCCCGGGGTGTTTTTCCATCGCCGGAAGCGGAGGGCGGGAAATGTCTGGAGGCCCTCGGTGACGGCGATGAGTTGCGGCAGTTTGGTGAGGTCGGGCGAATGGGGATCGAGGGCGAGCGCGAAGGCGACGAGGTTGGGCAGGCCGGCAGGGTTGATGACGGCGGCGGGGCCGCTGACGCCGGGGTCGGCGCGTTCGGCCTCGGTGAAAACCGAGCGCGCCCAACCGGCGTATTCCTGTGAAACATAAGGATCGGGTACGGTCGGCGTGCCACCGGGGACCGCGCTGAGCCCCCAGGATTCCGCGGCGTCCCAGTCAGCATAGGCCGTTGCCACGGGATCGAGGACGACGAGCGCGTACCCGTGGTTGAGGGAAGCCGGGAGCCAGGTCGGGTCGTAGGTGAAATCGAGGATTTCCTCGCCGACGGCGTCGACCAGCCGGATGCGTTCGCCGGCATTGTCGAGCACGCCATCGGTTGGCCCGAAGCGGCGGAGGCCGGTGCCGTAGCGCAGGTCAAAAGCGGCGGGTTGGATGGCCACGGCGACGCGTTTGCCGGGCGCGAGCCACGATTCGGCGGGAAACGTGAACGCGATGCCATCGGTGAACCGGCATCCGGCGAGGTTGATTGGTCCGTCGCCGATATTCATGAGCTCGATGAACTCGAAGTCGCGCGCCTCGACGTCGATGAGGGCGGCGCGCTCCGCGGCGGTCGGATCGGAGGGGGCGTACAGGAACTTGGAAATCCGGAGCTGTTGCTGAGCGGCCGTCGGTGCGGTGGGCAGGTTCAGGCTTGAAATCAAGGTGTCGGTGTCATCGCGCAATTCGACCGTGCCGCCGCGGGCGCTCAGTGCGCCCGCGTAATCGCCGAGCAGGTATTCGGAGGCGGCCGGAGCGGCGGGGCGCGCGCGGAAAGCGCCTCGATTGTTGCACACGATCGCGCGGTTGAGCGTGCTGGTGACCGCGGTGCCGGGGATCACGGTGCCGGCGGCGAAGGTGTGGTCGATCCCCCCACCGCGAAGCGACCAACCAGTCAGGTCGACGGCGTCAGGGCCGGCATTGTGGAGGACGAGGTGTTCGAGATCCTGGGTGCCGATCGACGGATTCGGATCCGCGCTGGCAATGGCGACTTGCGTTTTGGCGGCGGTCGTGGCGGCGAGCGGGATCATGCCGTAGGCGCTGGCGGGGCCGAATGTGTTGTACAGGCTGGTCCGGTTTTGCGTGAGCCATGAATTCCACGAACTGATGGCGTTGTAACCGCCGACGTTCACGCTGGGCGGGAGCGGGGTCATGGTCGAGCGCACCGCGGCCATTCGTTGTTCGATGACCGAGGTGCCGGCCGGCGTCCCCGGAGGTCGGAGCAGACGATCCATGAGCGTGCGCAGGCGCCGACCGACCATCGCCCGGATTTCCGGTGACTGATACCCTTGTTCCCAGAGCACGTTCCATTGTTTGGTCGAGCTCGCCTCGGCCCGGTACAGCAGGGTCGCCTGCCACGGGTTGATCGGGCCGTGCATCGTCCCGTCCTTGTCCCACGGGAACAAGTACCACTCGCGCGAGCGATCGCTGTCGCGGTAAAAGTAAAAATTCTTCCGGTTGGTATCGCTGTCGGAAATGAGCGGCCGCATCGCCATGAAGTTGACGAAGTTCGGGAGGTTGAGCGATTCAAAGAGGTGGGCCTTGCGTTGCTCGGCGCTGCCGTTCAGCAGGCCGGCGATGAACAACTCAAGGTCGCCCATGCCTTCATGGAGACGGGTTTTTTTCTCGATGCCATACAGTGTGTCGCCAAAGGACGGGGAGTTCGAATAATCGCCATTGGGCAGCGGGGTTTCGCCGAGCCGCTGCACGAATTTGTACATCGCCCCGTCTTCATCGTACCCCCAGCGCCGCAAGTAATCCTCGTCGACCTGCTCGATCAGCACGCCCATGCGTTGGAAGGTGCCGTTGCGATACATGGCCACGGTGAACGCCTCGCAGGCCGGATGTCCGCTGGTGCGGAGCATGTCATAACTGGCGGCGATCCGGTAATGGTTGGAGTCGGCGCCGCTGCTGTTCATATTGACTTCGCCCACTTCTCCCAGCGTGGCGTTCACGTAAAGGCCCGCGCCCCGGTTGAAATTGAACTTCTGCGATCCCGCGGACGTGTACCCGCCGCGCTGGCGGACGTAGATATTGTCGTAAAATCGCCCGCCATAAAGCACGGTGGCGCGACTGCCGGTGCGGGTGTCGCTATTGGGGACGTCGTTGGTGAACCACTGCATGATCGGCATGCCCGCCGTCAGCGCCGGATCACGGACCACCCAGCCGAAATATTGCGGCGACTGCGAGACGCCGTCGGCATTCGTGAGGTCGACCGGATAAGGAGCCCGCCAAGTGCGGCCATCCGTATCGGTGGCGGCCACGAAGTAGCGCAGCATGCGCTTGACGGCGGCGCCACCCGCCTTGGGCACCTCCGCGGTAAACAGGCGGCTGCCATCGGTCGCGCCGGGCGCCGGCCCCGCGTCGATCATGGGGATGGCCGGTCCTTCGGCCGTGTACATGACACGGGTGACGAGCGAGACGGAGGCGATGGCCGCGAGGCGCGGCGTGATGCGGGCGGTCACCGTGACCGTCTCGTCGGCCACCGGATCGCGGGGCGAATGCTTCACATCGGCGATCGCCGGGCCGGGATCGATGAACGAGGCGCCATTGGGACCACCCGGGGTAGGGACCAGCAGAAATCCGGCGGTCGGCACGCTGGGGGCGAAACCGGCCTCCAGCACGGGGGCGAGCAGGAACGCGTCGTGGGTCAGCGACCGGCGCATTCCATGAATGGCCAACACATTCGCGCCATTGACCAGCGTCGGCAGGGCGTTCGCCGTGATGTCCACGTCCTCGAAGAACACCGCCTGACTGTCTTCCCGGTCCGTGTCGGCCACTGAATTGTAGGCGCGCGATCCGGAAAAGTTCCCGCGCGCGACTTCCACGCCATTCAAGAACGCCACGTGCGCATCGTCGTATTTCACCCGCAGGCGCAGCGACGCGAGCAGCGACTTGTCCGCCACCGTGAAGCGATGGCGCGTGTACAGGCCGGTCGAAGTCGCGGCCATCACGCCCTGCACGTCGTTTTGATAATGGGCGGGATACAGTGGCGTGGGAAATCCCGCGGCGCCGCCGTCCCGGTGCTGCTGGATGAGGGCCGCGCCGAGTTCCGCGGGAAAGAAGGCCGCATCGTCAATCTGGCCGACAAACCGAAACCCGCCTCCCGTGTCGTCGCCGCATCCCAGATGAAGACCATGGGCTGGATTGACCGTGGGAGAATAACCGCCGTTCGTCGATGCGGCCTGCACGCCATTGAGGTAGAGGCGTTTGGTGCCCGATGAACTCCGAGTGATGGCCACGTGGGTCCAGGCATCCATAGCCGCCGGCCCTCCGGTGATGACATGCCATGTCGTGCCCGTGCCGGTCCAGAATTCCCACGTATTCTGTGGGGTCAGGTACAGCACATACCCGCGCTGGGCGCTTGGTGTGCCGGTTCGCGACGAGACGACCGCGCGATACCCGCTGCCTCCCGTCGGCCGGACCCACGCGGTAAAAGTGAGAACCGCAGGCGGGTTGAGTTGTGGAGAGAAGGGCGTGCTCAGGCCGCTTTTTCCGTCGAAGCTGGCGGCCGTCGCGGTGAACGGCCGGGCGCCCGCCGCACCGAACGCGGGTGCCGCCCCATTGGCCGCGGCCGTGTGCCCGCTGCCAGCGGCATTCGCCGCGGCTGTGGCCCCCGCCCCCTCGTCGAACAGCCAGACGCCGACCGGCGATCCAATTTCAAAGCCGACGCCGCTGCCCGTGCCCGAGCGCCACGTGTTGTCGTTGTATCCGATGGCGCGCCAGTTGGTGGCTGCCGTGTCCGGATTGGTGTTGGTCGGCGCGAAGTAGCGCACCGGAGTGCTGTCGTTAACGAGCGTTTCGAGCGCGGTGCGCGTGCCGTAGCTGAGGTCGGTGACCTGCGGCGGGTAGGCCGGGCTGAATTCGCTTGTCCGCGTCACGCCGTCCGGCCGGATGAGCGCCAGGTATTCGCCGGTCCGAGACAGCGCAAAGGGAGCGTGCCAACGACCATCCGGGTCGACATGAGGCGCGCCGTCGACTCCCGACACCCGGCCCGAACAAATCACCACCACCCGCCCACCCGGTGGCAACAGACGCGCCGGGAAAACGAATTTCGCCGGCGCATTTGGCGAATCGGTCAGCCGCCACCCGGCCAGATCGACGGGCGTGGCGTCGGGATTCAAAACCTCCACCCAGTCTTCAAAGTTGCCATGGCCATCCCTGAACACCCCCGCGTTGGCCGCCATAAACTCGGAAATCACCGGCGCCGCCGGACACGGTCCCACCACCACCGCCGTAAAGACTGAGAAATACGAGAAACGAAGAAGCTGCATGATGAAAGCAAGGGGGAAGCCAAAGTCATTATTGTCCCGGACCGGTAGCCTCCGCACAATGAGATTCCAGAACGAAAAGCGCTTGAGGCCACCCAGCTCGCATGGCCTAGGGCGAATGAATGCGCTCAATTCTTTTCTTTGTATTGCCCGTAGGATTTTTGGAACCAACGGATCAAAACGGACCTCGAAGCGCTGGCCGCGGAGTGGAAAAAATCCCTCGCCGAGCCGAAGCCTGCTGCGCAAACGATCGCGCGAAAATATCGCACGAAGATATCGTGCGAAGATCGGAGGGCATTCCATGCGGCCGGTTTGGCTTCGCGTCCTTCGCTCACACAAATCCCATTGCGTGCGGGCAGTGGATCGGTTGTGTCCCGGGCTTCCGCTCCACCACTCTGACTCATGACCGTTATCACCGTAGGCACGATCGCTCTTGACACCGTCACAACTCCGGAGGCGACCCGGGTGGACCAACTTGGCGGTTCGGCGGCCTACGCGGCGCTGAGCGCCAGCTATTTTTCTCCGGTCGAGCTCGTGAGCATTGTCGGCAAAGACTTTCCCGGTCGGTATATCGATCTCTTCAAGTCCCGACAAATCGGGACGGACAGCATCGAGGTGGTCGATGGCGATTCGTTCCGCTGGTCGGGCGAGTATTTCGAAGACATGAACCAGCGGGAAACGCGCTCGGTGGCGCTGAACGTGCTGGAAAACTTCCAACCGAAGCTCGCTCCCGCGGCTCGTGCGGCCGAGCTCGTCCTGCTCGCCAATTGCAGCCCGGACAACCAACTCGACACCCTGGCCCAAGTCGAAAAACCCTCTTTTGTCGTTTCCGATTCCATGGACCTTTGGGTGAGCATTGCCCGCGATCGGCTCCTTGAAGTGCTCCGCAAGACCGACCTTTTCGTGATCAACGACAGCGAGGCCAAGCAGTTCATGGAGACGAAAAACGTCATTACCGCCGGCCATCGCCTTCTCGAACTGGGGCCTCGCCATGTCGTCATCAAGAAGGGTGAGCACGGCGCCCTGTTGTTCGCCCGGGGCGGGCAGTTCTTTTCAGCCGGGGCCTACCCGCTGCACGAAGTGCATGACCCCACCGGCGCGGGCGACAGCTTTGCCGGCGGTATTGCCGGCCACCTCGCGAGCTTGGGTAAACGGGCGTTCGACTTTTCCGATCTGGCGCGCGCGGTGGTGTATGGCACGGTGATGGCCAGTTATAACTGTGAAAGCTTCAGCACGGACAGGCTCGAGTCGCTCAGTCTGGCCGACATCGCGCGCCGGTTTGAAGAATTCCAGGGTTTCGCGAGATTTTAACGGCACCACTTTTCAGCTGTTCATCTGATCCGCCTCCTGCCACGGTTGCCACGATGAATTGGTTCTACTCACCCGACGGCAGTCAACGGCATGAAGTCAGCGAGGAAGTGCTGGCGGGTCTGGCCCGCGATGGGCGATTGACCGGCGACATGCTTCTCTGGCGCGAAGGGCAGCCTGACTGGCTCCCGGCTCGAGAAATCCGCCCGGAATTGTTCCCCGTCGGCGGCTCCCCCAGTGACCTGCCGCCACGACCCTCCGTGCCGCCCCCACCCCCTCCCCCGGCCGATCCATCCGCGACCGCGCGCCTGGGCGGAAGCGGTGGGCTGAATCCTCGGATGGGCGATCCCTATGCCCCGCCGACCTATGGCTCAGGCAGCCCGAGGCAGCAGACGAATTCAGCCGCCCTCACGAGCCTGATCAGCGGGATCCTTGGGGTGGTCGGGGCGACGACCGGGTTCTGCTGTTGTTTCGGCTTTCTGCTGGCCCCGGTGGCCGGTCTGGTCGCGGTGATCTTCGGGCATCAGGCGTACGCCAAGGCCCAAGGATACCCGGAAGCCGACACCGACAAGACCATGGCGCTGGTCGGCCTGATCCTCGGCTATCTGTGCCTCGCCCTGACCGTCGGTGGCATCCTCTTCAATCTGATCTTCGTCGGGTTCGCCGGGATGGGAGCCGCCATGGAAGGAATGAAAACCGGGAACTTCAATTTCTGAGCGGGTTTCCCCGGATCCAATCGTTGCATGGGGGTCCGGAGGGCCGTGGACACAGGCGTTCAGCTCACTTGAACGCGTCGCTCGACATGAAGGCGATCCACGCGTTGTCGAAGGCCTCGGGCGAGTCGTAGCCGAGGGCTTTGCCGAACTCCGCGGTGGTGGGCGTGGTTTTGGACTCGCGGGACGCGTGGATCAGCGTGTCGAACGCCTTGAAGCGCGCTGGGTCGGCGTTGAAGAACTGCATCATCCCGAACGCGCAGGCGATATCGATGGGTTGGGCCGCCGTGGTGGGAGTTGTTAACATTTCGTCCAGGGACGGACGACCCGCGGGGTTTTTCAGCACTTTGCGGACGGCATCGGCCCAGCGCCGGCCGTTCTGAAATCCTTCCACGGAAGCTCCGCGCACCAGCAGCTCGGTTTCGATCTTGCCGCCGATCTGCCATTCCTTGAAAAAGGCATAGCCGGTCTGCAGCAGACCAAACGAGTGCCGCGTACCGTCCGGCCCGGGGTCACTGTCCGCCACGAGTTTCAAGTACTCATGCAGAATGCTATCGACCAGAAAATGGATGCGATTCGGCCAATCCAGCGACCGGTGGGCGGTGGTGGAAAACAGATCGGTGCGAAACGCACGCCCGTTTTGCACGACGCCTAGCGGCTCGCATGACGCTTTCTTCAAATACACGCCAAGGATCGAGGCGCGGTCCCAGGACGGAGAGAGAGGTGACTGCACGCTCAGCCAGTTGCCGAAGGCCTTCTGGCTGATGGCCGAATCGAGGAGCCAGATCGCCAGGCGTTTCTCGGTGAGCACGGTGGCGGTCCCTGGCAGGTCGCGGGCGCACTCAGCCAACGTGCGCTCGGCCACCTCCCCATAGATCGTGAGCAAATCCGGTTTGATCTTTTCGGGAGCCAGGATGAGGAAATGCGGCGTCTGAAGACGCTGGGTAAACGCGAGGCCGCCCGCATGAAAATCCTCCGTGGAGGACTTCCACGCCGATCGGTCGATCTTCATCGATTTAAAAACCGACTGGCCCGGTCGCGCGGCTCCAGGGCTGGCGGGTGGCCGCGCCGCGGCGGTCGCCGGTCCAACGGGCTGGCCTTTCAGGTAGTCGACGTCGGCCGGGCTCAAGCGCGCCTTCTCGATGACGACCTCCCTCCCATCCGGCCGGAGAACCCAGACTTTGGTCGAGTCATGTCGGACGAGCGAACCATCGAGTGTCCGACCGGAGACGTCGGTCCACGTGCGGGAGTCGGCGCCAGTCGTCATGGGGGCCGGAAGGAGCAGGCACAGGCCGACGAGGAGAAGGGTGGGTGGACACTTCATATTTCCGACTCGTTGAAGGGATGGTGGTGAGGCGCGCCGTGGGGTCCGGAGCAGACGTATCCGACTGAACGACTGATTGTCGTGGCGTCAATGGCCCGCGAGGGGGGGGGCTTATCCGAGAAGCGTGCCCTCGGTGACGCCGAGCTGGCTGGTGGCGTGGAGCTGTTGCCACAATTGGGAGCCGTCGTCCTGGCCGGCGAGAAGTCGCTGATAGGCGGTGATGATGGCGCGTGCTTCTTCGGCCGATTCGCGGAGCAGTTCGACGCGAAATCGGGCGAGCCCGGAGGCGCGGAGGTCGCGGTAGAATCGGGCGCCGGTTTGGGCCTGACCGCGGAAGAGCGTGTTTCGGCAACCGACGTCGGCAAGCAGCGGGTGTGATTGGCCGACGCGATCGCGCAATTCGACGCGATGTTTTTCGCACGGACGGCCGCAGTCGGTGTAATCGCGACCCTGGCTCATGAAGGCGGCGAACACGCAATGCTCCATGTGAAACATCGGCATGTGCTGGTGCAGGGTGAGTTCAAACCACGCGGGCGGCGCGGCGCGCATCAGGTCGAGCACCTGGGCCACATTGAGATCGTAGCTCACGGTGAGCCGGTCCAGTCCCCGGTTGATAAAGAACTCGGCCGCGATCGGATTGGCCACGTTGAGGGAAAAATCGCCGAGGCGGATGAAGTGCGGTCGGGCGGCAAAATAGCGGATGGCTCCCAGGTTGCGCACGAGCACGCCATCGGGTTCGGCGCGTTCGATAAGTTTAAAATACCCCTCTTCACCCGCCTTCTGGATCCGAGGCGTGGCCAGCAATACCACGGGAGCCCGACCGGCCCGCGCGGTGGCGGCGCGCACGGTCGCGACAATCTCCTTGCCGCGGCGAATGTCCTCAAAATCCGCATAGATCACCCCGACACCACAGGCCAGCGCGGCCTGGATTTGCTCGAACGATCGGCACAGGACCGTCAGAACCGGATCGGTGGCGACCGGTTCATCACAAGCTGTTTTCGACTCGGCCTCGCGCGAGGCGTCGAGAACGGGACCGCCGCTCGCGGGAGCACCCCAGCTCCGAGGCATCAATTGGACGATCTCGCGTCGCAGCCGGTTCAGCTCGCTCAGTGGCAGGATCACGTTACCGGTCACCTTGAGTTCCAAACTGGCCAAGTGATACGGGGTGCCGCCGAGCCGGCCCACCTGCTCTCTCGCCACGGCCTCGGTCAAGGGCCGGGTGCGGGCCGCCCTCAGCGGCATGGCGGATTCGAGCGTCACCGATTCGCGCCGGCCGTTGGGGAATTCCGCAGCGGCCGTCACCCGCAGCGGATGTCCCTCGGCACCCGCCACCACCAGGCGAAGCGGCACACGACCGGGAGCGCCACCATCCCCGGCCCAGGTCGCCCGCAGTTCCGCGTTCAGCCGTGGGTCATCAGTCTTGAACACGCGGGTGCCGCGAACCACTCGCGCCGGATCGACGCTGGCCCGTCGGTCAAAAACCAGCCGTCGTCCCTCCAAGCGAAGCACTCGCCCACCCATCTCGCGATCCGTGTCCGCGGGATTCTCGAAAACGACACCGTCACCCGCGGCCAGGGGCGCGATCAAATCCACATCCACCCAGCCCGGACCGGAGCCAGTCACCGTGCCCAGGTAGGCACCTCGCTTTTTGCCGTACCACGCGTGCACCAACTCCTGATGGTTCACGCCGTTCATCCAGCCGGTCGACAGGCCCCGTGAAAATGCCATCTCCAGCTGGTACCGAGTCGGGTCAGTCACCGGTCGAGCCCCGTCGCTGCGCCGTGAGGAATCTCCGCCGCTTCCGCCGCTTCCGGCGCCGCCATCGCGTGGGATCGCGACGGCGCGCGGGCCGGCCGCGGTCAAAACGCCCATGGCTTGGTCAATCGCCTTCCGATAGACCCGCGTCACGGCGGCCACGTATTCCGGTGACTTGAGCCGGCCTTCGATTTTAAAGCTGCGCACTCCGATCTCGATGAGCGCCGGGATTTCTTCGACGGCAGCCAGATCCTGGGGGGACAACAGGTAGCGCTGGTCACCGAGGTCGCGCGGTTGTCCGTCGACGACCAGTTGGTACGGCAGTCGGCACGCCTGGGCGCATTCGCCTCGATTGGCGCTGCGCTGGCCGAGCGCTTCGCTCGTCAAACACTGGCCGGAATAGGCGACGCACAAGGCGCCGTGCACAAATACCTCGAGCGGGACTTCGCGACCGGGCTTCCCAGTCTGGGACGCGGCAGGCGCCGTCGCCGCATGAAACTTTCGCAGCTCGCGCAAGCTGAGTTCGCGCGCGAGCACGGCGCGATCGAGCCCGAGCGATTCATCGACGAATCGCAGCCCCTCGGGAGAGGTCAACGTCATCTGGGTGCTCGCGTGGATTTCCAGACGGGGGGCGACCTGCCGCGCGAGCCGGACCAAACCAATGTCCTGAACGATGATGGCGTCGACGGCTGCCGTTTCGAGTGCCCGCAGCTGCTCGGCTGCGGCCTCGAGTTCACCGGTGAAGACCAGTGTATTCATCGCAACGAACCCGCGCACACCATGGCCGTGGAGAAACGCCATGACGTCCGGCAAATCGGACTCCGTGAAATTGTCCGCCCGCAGTCGCGCGTTGAAGCGTTGCAACCCGAAATAAACCGCATCAGCGCCATTCGCTACCGCCGCACGCACGCACTCCCAGTTGCCGGCCGGAGCGAGGAGCTCCAGGACGGCATGCGGCGGCGGGGTGGCATCGGGGCTCGGCATGAGGGGTGGCAGTCTAAGCCACGGGCGGATTTTTGCACGGGCGAGATCGGCGCGAGAGAAGTGCCTATTGCGGTGTCTCCCTCGGTGGGCCATCCATTGGGTCGCCGCCGTGGAGCGGTGGCGCACGGATCAATGTCGCGCTGAAACTCCTGTTTCCCGCGATCGTCCCTCACTGCCCCAGTCCGCCACTGCCCCATGCCATCCATCGACCCGCCGGGTAGCGAATCACTTCCGGACGAAGCCACGCTGTTGGCCCAGGCATCCACCAGCGTGGGCCGCTCAGTGGCTGAGTTATCGCAGGAGCGACCGGTGCTCGCGGTCATGCTGCGGCATTCCGGCTGCACGTTCTGCCGTCAGGCGATGAGCGACCTGCGGGCGGCCCGGGCCTCGATCGAAGCGTCCGGCACCACCATCGTTCTGGTGCACATGAGCGAGGCGGCCGCGTTCGCCGCTTTCGCCACTGAGTATGGTCTGGACGATCTGCCTGCCGTGTCCGATCCGGATCGGCGCCTGTATCGCGGGCTTGGGCTGCGTCGTGGACGGCTTTCCCAACTGCTGGGCCCCTCCGTCTGGTGGCGCGGGTTCTTATCGTGGAAGGCCGGGCATGCCGCCGGAACGCTGACGGGCGACGTCAAGCAAATGCCCGGTGTTTTTCTGATCCACCACGGTCGAGTGGTGCGTCGGTTCATCCACGCCACAGCCGCGGAGCGGCCCGACTACGCAGGACTCTGCGATGTGCCGTCCTGAGCGGGCTCGCGATGGCCGGTTGGCCGATCACGGCACAGTGTTCGGGTAGCTGCCGAGTACCTTCAGGAACGAACAGAACTTGCTCAAGGCATCCAGCCCCCGCTTGACCGTCTCGTCCTCGCAGTGGCCGAGGAGGTCGACGAAAAAGAAATACTCCCAGTCCTTTTTCTTGGACGGGCGCGATTCGATCTTGGCGAGATTGAGGTGCAACGAATTGAACGGCTCGAGCGCGTGATAGAGGCTGCCGGGTTCATTCTTGACGGCAAACATGATCGAGGTGCGGTCGTTGCCGGTGGACGGGCAGATGTTCTCACTGAGGACGAGGAACCGGGTCGTGTTGGTGGCGCTGTCTTGGATCGAGCGTTCGAGCACCTGAAGCCCGTGCATTTCGGCCGCCAGCGTTCCGCCGAGCGCGCCTGAGTGAGGCATGGTGGCGGCCAAATCAGCGGCCTTGGTGGTGCTGGCGCAGTCGATCAGCTGGGCGTTGGGAAAGTGGGTGTGGATCCACCCGCGACACTGGCCAAAGACCTGGGGATGACTGTAGAGCGTGGTAATCTGGTCGCGGGGGATATTGGCCAGCAGGCAGTTGTCGATCCGCAGAAAAAGCTGAGCGCATATCTTGAGGTTGGAATCGGCGAACAAGTCGAGCGTGTGGTTCACGGCGCCTTCGGTCGAATTCTCAATCGGAACCACGCCGTAACTCGCGCGACGACGGGCCACTTCGTCGAAGACATCCGCGAAGCTCGCCTGCGGCAGGTACTGGACGCTGTGGCCGAACTTGCTCAAGGCCGCCTGATGGGTCCACGTGCCCGGAGGGCCGAGATAAGCGATTTTCAAGTCTTCCTCGAGCGCCAGGGCGGCAGACATGATTTCGCGGTAAATCGCGCGGATGGATTTTTCCGGAAGCCGGCCGGTGTTGAGCTTCAGCAACCTCTGGAAGACGGCCTCCTCCCGCTCGGGCGCATAGATCGACAGCCCCTCCTTCTTCTTGAGCAGGCCGACCTCATGCACCAAGTCCGCACGCTCGCTCAGCAAGCGCAGCAGATCGGTGTCAAGCGCGTCGATGCGCTGGCGGATTTCCTCAAGCTTCATTCGGCACCGCACCCCATAACCCGGGGCAACGGCGGCGCAAGCGTGCGCAGAGGGCGGCGGGAGGGGAATCGCTAAAACAACACCTTCAAGCTGCCGCCGATAAGCGGCGTCACGTCATAGTCCTCGTCGAAGACCTCCTTGCCGTCGCTCTCGGTCAGCTCCAGCGAACCGCCGATCAACACGCCTCCAAAAATCGTGGCCGTCACCCGAGGGGAGGGCGTCCATTCGACGCCGGTGGTGAGCGGAAAAGCGCGCTCGCGCAGCACGCCCGATCGCACCGGGGCATCCGGAGCCAGGCGGATGTCGCGCGGACGGTACAAGCCGCGCAGGAATACCATCCATTCGCCGTCGGCCGTCCAAGTCAACTCCGCTCCCGGCCCCACGCTGCGTAACTGCCAGGCGTCGTTGATCTGCCAGTCCAGTCCGAGTGCGGGCACAACCAGGGCATCGTCCTCCATGCGTGCCAGAACCAGCACCCCAGGGCTCAGCGAAAACCTCGGGGAGAATCGATAGGTTGCGCTGAACAGCCCGTTTCCGCCCAGTCCGTCGCTGAAGCTGGCGTCGAAATCACCACCCCAGGAAATGGAGCCACCGAGAGTCAACTCCCACGTGTCATTGAGCTTGTAATTCCCCAACCCGCCAAATCGACCGATGAATAGGTCCTCGGTCGCGACGGCCCATCCGGAGAAGTCCGGTGATTCAACGTCGTAGCGCGACCATTCGGTTTCGAATCCGATGGTCAGGTTAAAGGCGTCGGAGAACGGAATGCGTGTGCCGGTGTCGAACCGAATTCGGTCAACCGAAAAGGCAATGTCCTCGCCGTCCAGATCGGTTTCGAATTGGTGCGTGTAGCCCGGGAAAATCGCGCCGATCCGGGGCTGCCACTCGGCCGCCGCGTCAGGGGCGGGCTGGGCGAGGGGAGTGGGATCGGCCACCGGGTCGCCCGCCCATCCAGGGTGGGAGGATCCCAGGGCGGTCGCGATGAGGGCAAAACGCAGGACAGTGGGTGGAATCATCGTCCTGGTACGCTGGGTCGGCGCTCTGGGTTGCCTGCCCATCGATCAGGTTGGGAAGGGTGCTGACTCTGGCTCGGACGGTTCCTCAGCGGCGGCCGGGGGCTCCGTGGATTCGCCGATGGGGAGCTCCGGCTGGACGGCATCGGGCTCGGTGGGTTTTTCATTTTCGGCCACCGGCAGGGCCACGCGTCGGAGTTCGGAGGCATTGGGCAGGTCGTCGATGCTCCGGATACCAAAGTGCTCGAAGAAGAGGTCCGTGGTTTCGTAAAGCAGGGGACGGCCAGGCAGGTCGGCGCGACCGGCGATGCGAATGATGTTCTGTTCCAGCAGCTTTTGCAGCGGCCCGTCGATGCTCACCCCGCGTACAGCCTCGACGGCGGCCTTCGTGATCGGCTGGCGGTACGCAATGATCGCCAGGGTTTCCAGCGCCGGTTGGCTCAACCGGTGCGGCCGCCGGTCGGGAAATAACCCGCGCACCCACGGCCCGTACTCCGCCCGCGTGAAAATTCGCCATCCCGTGGCCCGCTCCGCCAGAGTGAAGGCTCGGCCTTCGGCCGCATAACTCGCCGCCAACTCCGCCAATGCATCCAGCACTTGGGCGTCCGACACCCGAGCCAAGACCGCCGGAGAAGGAGCGGTGTCCGGCGGCACCTCGGACGCTTCCGATGGGTCCGACGTGTCCGACGCTTCCGACGCTTCCGACGGGTCCGACACATCCGACGCATCCGGCACCTCCGGTTTGGCGGCGGCGCGAATGGCGCGGACGAGGGTGCTGGTCGTCAGCGGCTCAGGCGAGGCGAAGAGGAGCGCCTCCACGATCCGGGACAAGGGTGGCATGGTCATGCGGGGTCGTTGCGGTAAAGGACGATTTCGCCGAGCAGGTGGTCCTGGGTGACGCGGATCTGGCGGAGTTTCATCAATTCGAGGACGGCGATGAAGGTCACGATGATTTCGTCACGGGAGGTGGCCGAAGCGAAGAGTGAGCTGAAGCGAAGCGGCCCGGACTGGCTCGGCATGAGGTCGAGGAGGAAATCGATTTGCTCCGAGACGGTGAACCGGTCGTCGGCGATCTCGCGGAGATCCGGGACGCGCACTTTGTCGAGCACCTTTTGAAAGGCCCGAATCAGGTCGAAGATGCCGACTTCAGGCATGCCGGAAGGCGAAGTGGCGGGCGGCGGACTGGCCGGCTCCGGCTGGGCGGGGAAGACATTGGCGGCCAAGCGGGCGCGCTGGTCCAAAAAGCCGGCGGCGTCTTTGAACTTTTTGTACTCGATGAGCTGGCGGATTAATTCCCATCGCGGATCGTCCTCCTCCACATCCTCCTCGGGCGGCTGGTCCTGCTTGGGAAGGAGCGTGCGGCTTTTGATGTACATCAGATTGGCCGCCATCACGATAAACTCGGAGGCGAGGTCAACATTCAGCAGTTTGAAGGCGTCCATGTAATCGAGGTACTGCTTGGTGATCCTTTCCAGCGACACCTCGTGGATCTCCACCTCGTCCTTCTTGACGAGGTACAGCAGCAGGTCGAGCGGCCCCTCAAAGATCTCGAGCCGGACTTTGTACGTGTCCTCCATCAGTGGGACCGGGAGTAGAAACGATGCGGGGGCGGCGCGCCAGTGGAAAGGACGGGCCTGGAAAGGATGAAGGAGGACGGATGAAGGAGGGGGAGACTTGGGCGTGACAAGGGGCGGGACGGCGGGAGGATGAGGGGAGGATGGGTCGATCGAGTGTTCAAAAGGAGGGCGCGTCGCCAGGCTGGCTGGCGCGACAGCCTCGCTGGAGGCGGTGGCTGATCAAGGGGGGGCTGGGGTTGGCGGTGCTGGGGGTGGGTACGGCTGGGGCGATCTGGTTGGTGTACAGCAGTTTGGCGCGGGGGTATGACATGAAGAAACTGGGGGCGATGCCGGAGCGCAGCATTGTGTACGACGCCAACGGCGCGGAGATGGGCCGGTTGCACGGCGAGAACCGTGTTTCGGTGCCGCTGTCCGAGGTGTCGTCGCATTTCCTGAACGCCCTGCTGTCGCGCGAGGACCACCGGTTTTATGACCATGGAGGCATCGACTCTCGCGGGGTGGCGCGCGCGCTGGTGCGGGACATTCGTGACCGCGGGTTCACCCAGGGGGCGAGCACCATCACGATGCAGCTCGCGCGCAATTCGTTCGCGCTGCGGGGGAGGTCGCTGCACCGAAAGCTGCTGGAAATGGCTTTGGCGCGGCGCATCGAGGCGAGGCATTCGAAGGACGAAATCCTGGAGCTGTACGTGAACCGCATTTTTTTTGGCACGGGACTGTATGGTGTCGAGCGGGCGGCGCAGGCGTATTTCGGAAAGGCGGCGCGCGACTTGAGCGTCGATGAGGGCGCGATGCTGGCGGCGATCATTCGCGGGCCGAACAAATTTTCCCCGTTCCGGTCGCCGGAGGCCGCGCGATCGGGCCGCGACATGGTGCTGCGGCGCATGGTGGTGCAGGAACGGCTGACGCCTCATGAAGCCGAGGTGGCCTTGGCGGCCACCACGACGATCCAGGCGGAGCCAGTCGGAACGAGCCAGGAATCGTACGCGCTTGATGCCGTCCGGCGGGCGCTCGACTCGGTGCTCGATGCCGAAGACGAGGAGGACGGGGGACTGCGCATCCATACGACGATCGACATGCGGCTTCAGGCAGCGGCGGAACAGGCCTTGGAGGAACAACTAGCCTCGGTCGAGAAATCGCGTGGGTATCCGCACCCGACGCGCGCACGGTGGCGGGCGCGTTCGCCCGCTCCCGACGCGGCCCCCGACTACGTGCAAGGGGCGGTAGTGGTGTTTGATAACAGCCGCGGAGCTGCTCTCGCCGTGGTGGGCGGGCGCGATTTCGGGGAAAGCCCGTTCAATCGGGCTCTCCTCGCCAAGCGACCGATTGGGAGCACGTTCAAGCCGTTTGTCTACGCCTCCGCGGTTCAGACCGGGTTGTTTCCGAGCACGCTGGTCGATGACGGTCCGGTTTCGGTGGGGGGTTGGGCGCCGAAAAACTCCGATGGCAAGTTCGGTGGTCTGCTGCCGGCTGAGATCGGCCTGGCGCGCTCGCGCAACACGATGACCGTCCGCGTCGGTGAGCGCGCGGGCTTGGACCGAATCGTCGAACTGGCCGATCGACTGGCTCTCGGCCCAGTCACGCATCCGTCTCCGCAATTGTTTATTGGCAATCATGAGGCCACGCTGCACGCGCTCACAAGTGCCTACACGGCTTTCCCCAACGCCGGGGAAAAACTCCGGCCCTACTTGATCGACCGCGTCGAAAACCGCGCGGGCGATGTGGTTTTCCGGAATGAGCCGATGGGGTACTCGGCCATGGCCCCCGGCGCCACGTGGTGCGTCACTCGCATGCTCGAGGCCGTCTTCGCCCCCGGCGGGACGGCCGCCCGCGCCCGCTCGCTCGGGTACAGATCGGCCGCCGCCGGCAAAACCGGGACCACCGACAACTTCAAGGATGCGTGGTTCGTCGGGTTTACCAAGCGCCTGACCTGCGGAGTCTGGGTCGGTCTCGATCAGCCTGACCGCATCACCGGTCAGGCGTACGGCGGCCGCATGGCACTGCCCGTTTGGGTGGCCGTGATGAGGCAGGCCGAAAACCTCGGTTACGCCCCAGGTCCGTCGCCCGCCCCGGACGTCAGCGTGGAGAAAGCCGCCCTCTGTCGCGTGAGCGGCCTGGCCGCCACCAGTGAATGCCAGTCCGCTGGCACCGCGGTGACCGACGACGTGCCGATCGATTTGCTCGACCACTTTGTCACCGGCCCGTGCCTGGACCATGGTGCGGGCCGCCCGTTCGCCGGATCGGGCCCAACCCGCCGGCCTCGCGACGACGACCCACCCTCGTCCTCCGGGCCCGGCCTGTGGCAGCGATTGAAATCGCTCTTTCGGTAGGTTTCTCGCGAAAACGGCGAAGGGAAACGGATCGTCCAGAATCTTATTCCTTCCTTCGAGGCCTTCGCGAACCCCGCTCGACAGCCGCCCCGAGGCGCGCAGGGTGGCGGCCGCCATGATCCTTTCCGACACAGAAATCCGCGCGGCGCTGGAGCGTCGGGACATCGTCATCGAACCCTTCGATCCCGAGGCCTTGGGGTCGAACAGCTATGACGTGCATCTGGGGCGCACCTTGGCGGTGTATGAGGACGAGATTCTGGATGCCCGCCGACACAACCAAGTGCGGCACTTCGACATTCCCGACGAGGGATACGTGCTCCTGCCGCAACGAACTTATCTCGGCGCGACGCTGGAGTATACCGAGACGCACCGCCATGTGCCATTTCTCGAGGGTAAATCGAGCGTCGGCAGACTGGGGATCGACATTCATGCGACGGCGGGCAAGGGGGACGTCGGCTTCTGCAACCACTGGACGCTCGAAATCTCGGTGGCCCAGCCGGTGCGTGTTTACTTCGGCATGCCCATCGCGCAACTCATTTATTTCGAAGTGCTTGGCGATGTCGCCGTGCGGTACGACCTCAAACCGTCCGCCAAGTACAACCAGCGCAGCGCCCGGCCGGTCGAATCGATGATGTGGAAGAACGTCTGGTGAGCGGCGGATCCGCGGGCGTCTCAAGCCAGCGGGTGTTTCAATCCTGTCGTCCTTCCAGGCCGGGGTCATCGCGCAGTCGCAGGCCGGTGCCTGGATCGGTGATCGGGCGGGGCGCCGGTCCGGGGCGGGAGGTTGGGCGGCGGGACGAGCTGGCGGCTTTCTTCGGCGGAGGGGGTGGGGGATCGAGAAGCTGGGCGGCCGAAAAGCACCAGACGACGAGCTTGGTCGGGCCGTCTTTGGTCGGAGAGAACGCGGTGGCTTCCTTCCATCCAAGTCGCGGGGTGGCACGCGTCTCGACCGCCGTGCCGAAGGCCAGCGACAATTGGTCCGCGAGGCTGGCGTTGACGCTCTCGGTGCGGTGGGCGGCTGCATGGTCATCGCCGACCACCACGATGACAGCTCCCTCCTTGGCTACCGTCGCCGGCACCAGCCGATCGCCCTGCGCCCAGCCGACCGATTTGGCCTTGAAGGTTTCGCCATTTTGCGCGAGCGCCGAGTCCCGAGCCACGATCGTCTTGTCGCGGGCGATGGACTTCGCGGCGGCGGTGCTGCGAGCCGCGGCGTGCACGGCGCGCGCCGAAGCGGCGGCTGCGGCCGGTGACCACGTGAGACCGGAGCGTGGAAAACTCGCGGCATTTTTGTCGAAGCGGTCGGAGCGCAGTCCTTTGGTGACGTCGGCGACGCGCACGCCCGCCTTTTCCAATTCCGCGTAAAGCGACTGCAGATACGAATCGTAACGCCGGTTTTTCACGGCGGGCTCAACGCCGAGATAGTCAGGATAAACCACGGGCTTGGTGGGGACCGGGGCTAGGACCAATTCCACGCCGGCGGCCCGCAAAGCTCCTGCATACGCAGTGATGGCGGCAACCATGCTCTGGTGGCGCTGGCTGCCGGGCTTCGAATTCGCTCCCAGTGCCCCCAGTTCAAACGTGTCGAAAACAAACGAATCTTGCCCCGTCATGGTGGCTTTGCCGCCTCCGGCCAGGCTGCGGCACGCCAGAATGAATGCCGCTTCGCCCTTGGGCAGTCCCTGGAATTCTTCGGCGGCCGCGGGATCGGGCACCGGTTCCGCCGGCACGGGCTCGGATTTTTTCGGCTCCTCTTTGGTCTGGTCGGCGGCGGAAGCGTCCGCTGGTCTTTCCTCCTTCGTGGCTTTGGTCTCCGACTTTTCTTTTTTCGATTCGTCCGCCGTTGCCGAATCGGCCGCGGCCACCGAGCCCGGCGCTTCCTCACCACTTTCCGGGGACGACTTCTTTCCCATTATCCCGCACCCACCCACGGCCAGCGTGAGACACGCGGCCAACAGGGCGGCACTCCGATGCGAGGGTGGTCGTTTCATGGGATCGAGAAATTGCACACGGCCGACGGCCCGCGCAAATGCTTTGGGCTCGCACCGAGACGGTGTACAATTCGCAAATTGCGCTATGCTGCCCGCCCCGTTCCTCGTTTGGAGCCTGCGGGATTCCCCATCGCCATGAAGACGATTCTTTGCTTCACGTTTTTCTTGCTGAGTCTGCATTGTTGTGCGGCGGGCGCCGTGGGCGTGCCGTCCTGGGGGCGCGAGGTGATTCACTACAAGATCAATCCACGTACGGGAGCGGAGGAAAGAACCGGCAGCACCGAAAGCGAATCCGATCCCTCGCGGAACATGCTCACGCAGCTCACCAAAGATTCTCGAGGCGTCGAGATTACCCGTCGCGAGTTCATCATGGACAGCAAAGGCCGCATCCGACGCGGCGCAATCTGGGACGGCAAAGGCAACCTGCAGGGACGGACTGAGTACGGCTTTGACGCGTATGACCGCATCAACGAGGAACGGCTGTTTCATCCCAGTGGCCGCCTCATCCGACGCATGTTGTTCAAGTACGACGCCACCTCGAGGCGGTTGGTCGATAAATTTGAAGTCTGGAATCCAAAGGATCCCAATGGCCCGCTGATCCCGTCCCAGCCCGGCAAAAACGATGTCCCGCTGCTTCCGGTGCAGAAATCCGACAAGGAGCTTCCCGGGTACGGCATCCCGCAATTCCGCGGCATCGAGGCCACCGACGGCAAGCCCGCCGGCGCCTCTCTGCCCGCGAGCCCGCCCCCGCCCCCGCCGAAGAAAGGGTTTTTCGACCGGTTGCTCAAACGATGAGGGTCTGAACGTTCCGGTTCGCCATGCGTCCCATCACTCTGCTGCTCACCCTCCTCCTGCTCGCCTCGCTCGTCGGCTCCTGGGCGTACGCCCAGTACCAGCGCACCATCATCGGGATCAAAATGGCCGATCGCGGATTGGTTGGCGGCCATCGGGGCGAGAATGAGGTCCCATCCGAAGCCCCGGCCCCCGATGGCTCCGAGGAAAATTCCAACGACCTCGCGATCGTGAAGAAAAACCTCGCGTTCTTCAAAGAGCAGGTCGAGTTGCTCCGCAAGGAGAACGAAAACCTCAGCAGTTCGGTCCGCAAATTGTCCGAGCAACTCGCGGCTGGCGGCGGGCTCGAGGGCCCGGACGGCCAGAGTTCTGGCATTAGTCCCGAGTCGCTCGTGCGTGATGTCGAGCTGATCCGCGAGTTGAAATTCGATCCGCCTCCCACCTTCGTGCGAGTCCCGGTCACCGAGCTCGAGGCCAAAATCCGCACCGCCTTGCGCGCGCGCCTGACCGACGAGCAGGCGGCCTCGCAGGCCCGGGCCGCGCGGGCCATCGGCCTGACGCAGGAGGAATTCGACACGATCGACGCGCTGACCGGGCTGATCCTCGAGCAGGCCGGGGGCCACTTCGAACCCACCACTCACGAGCTCTTTATCGACGAGGCCGCCGACTTCGAGAAACGTCCCGACCTCAAAGGAAAACTGGTGAAGGAAATCGCGGTCGCCCTGCTCCAGCAGCATCACCCGGGGATCGGGCTGGATCCCCTGCACCCGCTCAACAATGACCAGGCGGCCGCCGCGCGCGCCTTCATGCTCGGCGATGCCGTGGCCACCAAGATTCATTTTGGCGTGGTCGATGCGCTCAACAACGATTACGGCCGTTCGCAGCCGGCGGTCCTGCCTGCCGCCTTTTCCGCGGCACCGCTTTACCTCCGTCAGTTGTTTCTCTTCCCTTACATGATGGGAAGCAGTTTCGCCCAGGAGCTGTCGCAGAACGACGGCCCCAAGTCGCTCGATCGCATTTACGACCGATTGCCCACCTCGACCACGGAGGTGCTGCATCCAGAGCTCTACACGGCTTCGCCCCCATTCGTTCCCGAATCCGTGCTCTACGATGACGTCTTCGTCCGCGACGCCGCGCCCTATGCCGACAACGTGCTCGGCGAATTCGCCCTCTACATCCTTTTCAAGGCGCGCCTGCCCGAGGACCAGGCGTTCGAAGCTGCCAAGGGATGGCTGGGCGATCGATACGTTTGTTACCCGGGTGCCGAGGGGCCGGCAGGCGACCACGTCCACTGGCGCACGCTCTGGCAAACCGAGCAGGACGCCGCCGATTTCCTCAAGGCTGCCCGCACCGTCTGGCTCCACCGGTATGCCATTCCGTCCAATCCGCGCTACGAACTGCCTGACGGCTCGACCGTGGTCGATGACCCGACCCGGCAGATCAGGCTGCGCCTCGGTCCCGACAAAAAAAGCGTGACCTTGGTCGATTCGCCGGAAGCCGCGTGGGCGGACGCCCTGGAAGCCGTGTTGATCGCGAAATAAGCAGCTTCGCTGGGAGTGGCGGGCTGTGGCCGCCATGGCGGTTCAGGCATTTGCCTCAGAGCGGTCTCAAGGAATCTAAAATCAGTTCGTTTCCATGGCGGCCACAGCCCGCCACTCCCAGCCATCACCGGTGCAAAAATCCGCCGCGGGAACCCCACACTTCTTCTTGTCTGGCGCCGGGATTCTCCGACGGTGACAGGAGTGACCACTGATCCGCCTGCCTCAACCTACCGCGCGCTCGCCGGCACGCCGGCACCGGCGGTCGATGTCTCGCTGCGCCCACCGGGATTCGGTGAATTTGTCGGCCAAGCCAAGGTGAAGGAAGTGCTGTTGATGCGGCAGCAGGCGGCGCTGCAGCGCGAGGACGTGCTGGACCACGTCCTGCTCTCGGGGCCGCCGGGGCTCGGCAAAACGACCCTGGCCAACATCATCGCCACCACCGCGGGAACCAAAATTCACACGACCAGCGGTCCGCAGATCGAAAAAGCGGGCGACCTCGCCGGCATCCTCACCAATCTCCAGAAGGGCGATGTGCTCTTTATCGACGAAATCCACCGCCTCCACCCGGCCATCGAGGAATACCTCTATCCCGCCATGGAGGACTATAAACTCGACATCATCATCGACTCCGGCCCGAACGCCCGCTCCGTTCAACTGCCGCTTCCGCGGTTCACCATGGTCGGGGCCACCACGCGCGCCGGCATGTTGACGGCCCCGCTGCGATCGCGCTTCCGCATCAACCTGCGCTTCGACTATTATTCCATCGACGATCTCACGGCCATCGTCCTGCGCTCGGCCGGCCTGCTCGGCATTCCGGTCGAACCCGAAGGGGCGCGCGAAATCGCCACCCGCTCACGCGGCACGCCCCGCCACGCCAACAACCTGCTCCTGCATGCCCGCGACTACGCCCAAGTCCGCGCCGGCGGCACCATCACCCGCGCCGTCGCCGACGCCGCGCTCACGATGATCGACGTCGACCACGACGGCTTGGACGACATGGACAAGCGCATCCTCGAAGCCATCATCCACAAGTTCGACGGCGGGCCGGTCGGCTTGAATTCGGTGGGCGTGGCGGTGGGAGAGGACGCGAGCACTATCGAGGAGGTGCACGAACCGTTTCTCATCATGCAGGGGTTTCTCAAGCGCACGCCGCGCGGGCGCGAGGCCCTGCCCGCCGCGTACACCAAAATCGGCGCCCCATGGAAAAACCCCTCCGACTCCAGCCAGAGGCAACTCGGCCTGTAGAGTCGGATTCCGGTTGAAACGGCGGGCCACTCCCGCCTAGGTCGCGGATTCCCGATGAACGATCCGCCGGTCATAGAAGCGATTCATTTGCGCAAGGTGTTCGGCGAGACCGTGGCGCTGGACGATTTGTCGTTGACCGTCGGCCGCAACGAGATTGTCGGCCTGCTCGGCGTGAATGGGGCGGGAAAGACGACGGCTTTGAACATCCTGCTGGGCCTGACCACGCCGACGAGCGGATCGCTGCGCCTCTTTGGGCGCGACTTGATGCCCCACCGGGTCGAGATCCTGCGGCGGTGCAATTTTGCCTCGGCCTACGTCGCCCTGCCGGGCAACCTGACTGTCGGGCAAAACTTGTGGACGTTCGCTCAGATCTACGGGGTGAAGAACCACCGGGCGCGAATCGCGGAGCTGCTCGAGCGGCTGGAAATCCCGCATCTGCGCCAGCGCGTGACCGGGCAGCTCTCGGCGGGCGAGGCGACGCGGGTGCAGTTGTGCAAGGCGTTTCTCAACGATCCGGAGGTACTGTTGTTGGACGAGCCGACGGCGAGCCTGGACCCGGACATCTCGGACAAGGTGCGAACGTTTATTCGGACGCGCCAGCGCCAGCGAGGCACGGCGATCATTTATACGTCCCACAACATGCGGGATATCGAGGAAGTGTGCGACCGGCTTCTGTTCATTCACAAGGGGCGCGTGGTGGCCGCGGGCACGCCGGCCGAAGTGGTGGCACGGTTTGCCCAGGATTCGCTTGAGGACGTTTTCATTCGGATTGCGCGCAGCGAGGCTGGGGAGGTGTTTGCCGCACCGGCGGAGCCCCCAGGGTCCCCCCCGGCGGCCGCCGATCGTCGCTCATGAACCCGCGCATCGTCTTCGCCCTGGTCTGCCGGTACCTCTTTCTCTACACGCGAAACTGGGTGCGCCTGGCCGAAGTGGTCTTCTGGCCGACCATGGAATTGGTGACCTGGGGGTTTCTCACGCGATATCTCGACGCCAAAATGGGCGGGGCGGAGGCCGGGCCATTCACCTGGCTGCTGGGCGGGGTGATTTTTTGGGATGTGATGTTCCGATCGCAGCAAGGCGTGGCCATTTCGTTTCTGGAGGATGTGTGGACGCGCAACCTGCTCAATATCTTCGTCGCCCCGGTGCGGCCAGTCGAGTACCTGGCCTCCGCCTTTGGAGTGGGCTTCGTCCGGATCGCCATCACGGTGCTGATCCTGTGGTCGCTGTCGTGGGTGTTTTTCAGCTTCAACCTGCTCGACATCGGTCCGGCGCTGGTGCCGTTCTTTGGATGCCTTTTGGTTTTTGGCTGGGCCATTGGGATATTCGCCACGGCGCTGATCATGCGGTTCGGGCAGGCGGCGGAAAGCCTGGCCTGGGCCGTGCCATTCCTGATCCAGCCGCTGACCGCGGTTTACTATCCGGTGGCGGTCATGCCGGGCTGGCTGCAGTGGGGGGCGCTGGCCCTGCCCAGCACCCATGTCTTCGAAGGCATGCGCGGCGTCATGGCCGGCGCGGGATTTTCGTGGACTCACTTCGGATGGGCCGTCGCCCTCAACGTCGTCTGCCTCCTGCTCGCCGGGTTGTTCTACGCGTGGACACTGTCGACCGTGCGCGCGCGCGGGCTGCTCGCCAAAGTCGCCACCAATTGACTCAGGGAGCCACGAGCTCGGGCAGCGGAGAGAGCTCGGTGGTGAATTCCGGCGCGTTGCCGAGCCCGGGAAAGTGCCAGCACACGAGGTCGGTGGCGACGAGTCGTGGTGGCGGCGTGGTGCCGGTTTCCCATGCAAGTTTGAGGGTCGCGTAGGCAGTCAGTCCCCAACGCAGCTGGGCGCTGAGGCGGTCATGGAGCGGCGTGCCTGGTCGCACTTCCGCGGTGGCGGCGAGCAGGAGTCCGGACGGTGTGCGCAACTTCAACCCCAGTGGTTCGGGGGTGTCGGGCTTGCTCTCGCCATCGGCAAAAACATGAACGCGTTCGATCGCCAGACGCAGCGTGCGGCGGCCCAATGCCGGGTCCTCCACGAACCGCTCGGCCAGCCGCTGGGATTCCTGGATGTAGGTTTCCCAATCGAGCAGGAAACGCGGTGGAGCCGCCGCATCCCCAGCCTCGGACGACGCGTCGACCGTCGCCGGCGCCAATCGCAGGAAAACGATGAGCGGCCGATCACCCGGGCCGGAGGAAGCCGACCCAAGTGCCACAATGCCCCGGCGTCGGTCGTCCGGTGTGCCGGGCAGCGGCCTGAGCTCGCGCGCCAACCATGCGGCCTCCGCCTCCGGAGCCGACGCGTAAAACGCCCGCAGCACCGGCTCTACCCGTCGCGCATCCAGCACATGCGCCAGCTTGTCCTCCGCCGTGCCGGCCCGCGCAAATGCCTGCCACGCCGCCACCGCCGCGTCACCCCACCCCGGAACCCACTCGCGCACCCCGCCACCCCCGGTGCCCGGCGCCACCAATTGCGGCGCCGGCGCGGCCGGACCCGGGCGCGACCAGTGCCAAATAAACCCGCCGGCCGCCAACATGATTGCCCCCAGTCCCATCCAAATCCAAGCACCGCGCCTCGACTGTGCACCGGCTCCCGGTGCCGCCGTCCCAGGGCCTCCCCGAGTCGCCTCCGCGTGACCTTCGCCCCAAGCCACTTCCTCATCGGGCTCCGTCAGCCGCGTGTCGTCCAGATAAGCCACATCCAACGTGCCGGTGCGGGGAAGTTTCCGCCGCGGCCCGGCCCATGGTTTCGCGGCTTCCGGCATCTCGATCGCCAACCCGTCCTCGGCACGCGGCGCACTCTCGATCCGACCGTGACAAAACACCAGAATCCACCCGCACGACGGACATGGCCCGCTCACCACCTGCCCCAAAAACGCCGACGGCAACGTCAATTGCACCCGACACGACGGACAACTCAACCCAATGTCCACCACCAAACACGGCGCCCGTCTCCCGATTGGATCACCGTCACGCGGCGACGATTGAAGTGACGAAGAGTGCATCCGTGGAAAGTGAAAGCCCACACCGCCGTCGGACCGACCAATCCGCCATCGGCAATGCCGTAACTAATTAAGAAATCCAAATAGTCAAGCCATCTAGTATCCCAGCGGGCATCCGTCCACGGAGGATATTCGCACGGGTGTTTTTATGCCATCAATGCGCCTAAAATGAGGGGTTTAATCCGCCGTGGAGTGCGGACATGTCCGCGCTTTCCGTCTGGCGACATGTCGCCCGACGCCAAGTGCCGATGGATGTAGGCAGCGACGGCGCTGTCGGCTACGGCTGTGGGAACCTCTGATTGGAAGAGTCTCAGTCTTCCGAAGACAGTTTTCTTCGAGCACTTCAGGCGGGACAGGGGACGAGACCTCCTGGGCTCGCAGGCGGGGGGAGCGTAGTAAAGAAGCTCCGCCTCGCCTTCTCAAGCGGTGCTCAAAGCGAAGAAGCGGAATAGCGAACGCAGAATGAACTTGGTCACGATGCTTGGAATCGTGCTCGTCTTCGTCTTCGTCCTCGTTCTCGAAAAATCCGCTCCGCTCACCGCCCTGCCACCCACGCCTGTGACTCTCCCTTCTCTCTCCAGAAAGCCGCATTCACCATCAAAGGGGCAAAGCCCCGGTCCATATCAGCCTGGGCCAACGGCCCAGGAAAGAGACCCAAAAACAATGAAGGGCTGAAAGCCCGCCCGATCCCGCTCTAAAACGGAACTCATTGAAACCCCATGCCGTCCGAGGACCGGGAATTGATGGAACGGGCCTTCAGCCCTTGCTGGTTTCATGGGCGTGTTTCCCGGGCCGTTGGCCCGGGCTGGTATGGTGCCGGGCCATTGGCCCTGTGGCAGTCGAACCTCTCACCCCCAACATCATTGAGTAAGTGCTGGTTTTTCGAACCGTTGGTGCACAAGGATCGCACACGTGGAGTCGAGGACGAGGACGAGGACGAGGACGAGTGGCGCACAGGATGGATGGCTGAAGCTGACAAACCATCGTGCGGGCGGAAAAGACCTATTCAGGATGCTTGGAATCGTCCTAGTCCTCGTCCCCGAAGAAGCCGCTCGGCTCACCACTTTGCGCCCTTGCTGGTTGCTCACCCTTTCTATCGCCGGTTGCTCTCCCTTCCATCGTGCCCCGCCCCTTTCGGGCTGAATACCGAATACCAATCGCAGCTTTCCGCTCCCCACATTCCACTCATTGCCCGCCGACCGCCGATTGCTTTGGAGCGCAAAAAGGTTAAGATCAGATGTCTTATGCCGACATTCCGCCTCAGTCGCGACTGCCAGCGCGGGCAAAGCGCCACGCCAATCCTGGTTTTCCTGGGTATCGTGGTGCTGAGTGTGGTGTTTTTCGTGGCATTGACGTTACCGCGTCAGTTGGAGCGACGGCGGGGGGCGGAGGAGAGGTCGCGTGCGAAGGCGCTGATGGCGGAGGCGGCGGCGCGTGATCGTTCGGAAGCGGCGCGTGGGGCGGTCGACGAGGGATTCGTCAAAACGGATGTAGCCGAAATTCCGGACGTTCCAGCTGCGGCGCCGGCACAGGGGGGACCCGCTGACGGGGACGCGCGGCGGTTGGCCAGCCCGCGCCAGTTCATGCACCTGCTGGTGAGCCGGCTGGAGGTGGGTGACGTGGCTGGGGCGGAGGCGTTGCTTGGCTCGGAGTCGCTGGCGGGGGAGAAAGGCGAGTTTTTTCGCATGGTGTTTGGGGCGGCGGGTCTGCGCCCGCGGAATTCCGCGCCGATTCATGAGATCGGAGACGTGGCGGAGTATTATCGCTGGGGCGTGCGGCTCGAGGCCGGAGACCGGGAGCAGGACGGAATCCGAGCGGGGGATGCGGAGTTAGCGGTCGAGGCAACGCCCGATGAGGAATTGACCAAGGCCCAGGACAGCGCGGAACTCGAGGTCGATGTCGGGCGCGATCCGCAGCGCGGCTGGCGCGCAGTGGCGGTGCATTTTCCGGAATCACTCAGGCTGGAAGTGGCCAGCCGCCTGGGAGCTTCGAGTGTGCCGCCGAGTGTGGCGGTGGCCGCCGAGGAGCGGCAGGATCCGCTGAAAATTGCCGGCCACTTCCTGAGCTCCGTACTCAAACAGGATTACTCGGTGGCCCGCAGCGTGACCGACACCGATCAAGTGACGCGCGAAAAAGTGGCCGGTCTTTGCATCCTCTTCGAGGAAGGGGCCTATGCCATCCTCGACGAGCGCCCGCTGAGCGCGACCGCCGCTGGCGCCGACGCCGCGTGGGTGATCGTCAAGGTCAAGTCGGCACGGGATGGAAAAGAATCCGACTTTGGGCTCGAATTGCGGCGGCTCGACTCCGGCGCCTGGCAGGTGGCCGGCGTGAACTTTTCGAAAATGCTCGCCGGATACGCGGCGAGTGCAGGCGCGACCGAGGGTGTGCCCTACACCCCGATCGTCAAGAATCCCGGGGGCGGTGAATCGCTCGTGGTTTATTTCGACTTCAACGACGCCGCTCTGGTTCCCCGCGCTCAGCGCCAGCTTGAAATCGTCGCCAATTTGCTGCGGGATGACCCGCGCCGAAAGCTCCGACTCTCGGGTCATGCCGACGCCATCGGATCGGATGCCTACAACCGACAGCTCTCGGCCGCCCGCGCCCTGGCCGTCCGGGATGCCCTGGCCACCCTCGGCGTGTCGGGGCAACAAATTGTCACTGAGGGACTTGGAACGCTGCGTCCGCTCGATGCAAACACCAAACCCGACGGATCGGACAACCCGGAAGGCCGGTCGCGCAATCGCCGCACCGAAATCTACCTGGATTTTTGAGCCATTGCCCTTTCCCTCGCGCAAAGTACCCGGGAATTGGAAACCGCGCGGTGCCTGGGGCGAGCTCGCGAGGAAAATTACCAGTGCCGAATCGAAACAGCGGGTAGCGTAGCCGCGAATGATGAGGCACGCATTTTCATGGAGACTTTTGGTGTGGGTGGCCGGCCTGTTCGCGCTGAGCGGTTGTGGTCGCCGGGCTGCGCCGCCGTTTGATTCCACACCCTATGAGACGCCGGCCGCCGCGGCCGTGCTGCGGCAGGTGCTGGCGGAAGCCAAAGCGGCCCAGGCCGAGTCGAAGGTCGGCATCATCGTGCTGGGCGACCGATTGCATGATGCCTCGCCCGCCTTCCGCCAGCACTTGGCGGACACGGGGATCGAATGGCACGCCGGGAATGAGATGACCCAGGTCTGGATCGGGCCTATCGCCCGGGTCGTCGAAAAAAAATCGAAGCTTCAGCCGATCCAACTGCAGGTGGCCAGCGTGACGAAGCGGGATCCAGCGTCGGCGACCGGGCCGGAGGAAGTGGTGGCGGCCTGGGCCTTTGAGGACCGAATGGCCCGCCGCCGGTATCTGGCCACGGCCGATGGACAGGGTGGGTGGACCATTCAGAAACTGGAGACGCTCGAGGAAAAACCTCAGGTTGTACCCTAACGCCTTCCTGCGGCTAAATGGGGTTGATGATTTTATTCGCGCATGAGACCTGACGCCGCTCTCCGCACTGATTTGGTGTCGGCCGGAGTGCCGACGTTTGTGGTCGCACTCCTGCCACTGCTTGGCCTCGCGCTTTGGGTGGGAGCGCATCGCATCGGATCGCGGGTGGTGAAACCCGACGCGCCCAAGCCGGCCGGGACCGCTGCCTTCGCCCTGCGGGTGGCCGTCGGCACCTTCGCGTTGTGGATGATCTGGCAGGCGCTGGCTCGGTTTGTGGTCCTCGAAACTTCGTGGTCACTCTGGCTCAGTGCGTTCATCGGTGCTCTGGCCTTCGAGATCGTCACCGCTCTCTTCCAGTGGGAAAGGCGCATTGTCGAACCAGCCGTGGGCCGACTGCTCCTCGGCCTGCGGCTGGGCGCGGTCGCCTTGGTCCTGCTCATTCTGGTTCAGCCGGTGCTCGCCTGGACTCAGCAGCGAAAAATCGAGCGGCGCGTCGTGGTGCTCGTGGATGACTCGGAGTCGATGCAACTGGTCGACCAGCAGGCCACAGCCACGGAAATGGTCGAGACGGCCGTATTTCGCGGCGATCCCGCGGTGGCCGGGCGGCCGCCCATCACGGCGTTGGCCGCCGCGGCTCGCGCGTTCCAGTCGGATTTGGCCCGCGAACTCGACGGGTGGCCGGCCACAGCACCCGCCGACGCGGAAGCGGAGCGCGCCATGGTTGAGCGCCGATCCGAATCGCTCGCCCGCGTCGCCGAGTCGGCGGGCCAACTTTCCTCCCAATCGGCCGCGGCCGTGGAAAAGGCGCGCCCGCTGGCCAGCCGGATGGACGAGGCTGGCCGCCGGACGATCGACGACGTGGCCGGCTGGCTGGTCGACCAACTGCCATCCCTGCTGAACGAGGCACGCACTCGGAGCGCGGACGGCCGGGCCACCCCCGTGCGCGAGCGCCTTGATCGGGCAGCCGACATTCTCCGGCAGGCGGTCGAGTCGCTTCCGGGGCTGGCCGCCCAGACCGATGAGGCCTTTGTGACGTCACTGGACGCTCGCTCCCGCGATGCCCTCAAGGCCGCCGCTCTCGTCCCCCGCGCGCAGCTGGCTCGCGAGGTGTTGACGGCCAAACTTCTGCCTGACGGCACCTCTCTGCTGGAGCAACTGGAGGCGACGTATGATGTTACGGTGCTCCGGTTCGGTCGGGAAGCCGTGGAATGGCCATCTCTCGCCGAACCTGCCGGTGCGGGCGATGAGGGTTTCCGCGCCCGGACGGATCTGGCGGGAGCGCTCGCGCAGACGCTGGATCGTGTACCCGCGGAAAGTTTGGCCGGGGTGCTCGTGCTCAGCGAGGGGCGTCACAATGGCGACGTGCCGGTCGATGACGCGGCGCGCAGCCTCGGGCTCGTCGGTGCCCCGATGCACGCCGTCGCCATCGGAAGCACCCAGGGGCCGAAGGACGCCGCCTTCCTCAAGGTCGAGGTGCCGGAATCCATCTATCTCGGCGATCGCCTAAAGATTCGGGCCGATGTGAAAGCCGATGGCATGCGGGGCCAGCAGCTTCAGGTGGTCCTGCGTCATGGCGACAAGGAGATTGAGCGTCAAACGATCGCCGTGCCCGAAGACAGCCACCGCGCCACCGTGCGCCTCAACCACACGCCGCCCGACAAAGGAATCTTCGCGTACACCGTCCAGCTGGAGCCAGTCGAGGGCGAGCTTTTCACCGACAACAACACTTGGCCATTCGAAACCGCCGTGACCGACGACCGCACCAACGTGCTGCTCATCGACAGCGTGCCTCGATGGGAGTTTCGGTATTTGCGCAATCTCTTCTACGGCCGTGACAAATCGGTGCATCTCCAGTACGTCCTCCTCGACCCCGACACAATCGATGGCCAAGTGGCCTTGCCCACCGTGTTTGCCAGCGCCTCGCGGAAATTTGGCGAGGCCGAAGCCACGCGGCTGCCGGAGAAATTCGAGGAGTGGATGAAATTCGACGTCATCATCCTGGGGGACGTGTCACCGTCCGCCCTTCCGGCGCAGACCTGGGAGACGATCGAAAAAGCGGTGGCGGAGCGCGGTGCCTTGTTGGTCGTGGTGGCGGGACCGCGCGCCATGCCCCACGCCTTCCAGAGCGACGTGGTGCGCCGGCTGCTTCCACTGGATTTCGCCCCGACCAGCGACGCGCTCTTCGCCAGCCCCGAGGAAAGTTTCGCCGTGCGCTTGACCGCCGAGGGCAGGAATTCGCCCATCCTGGCTCTCGGGGCCAGCCAAGTCGAGACCGCGCAAATCTGGGCCGAAGCCCCGCCGTTTATGTGGCGCCATCCGGTGCGCGGCGCCAAGCCAGGGTCCGAGGTGCTCGCGTACGCCGAGCCCGCCGGCCAGCGGCCGCCGACCGCCGCGGCCACCGCCGAGGAGCGGCTCGCCGCTTTTGCCCGGCAACGGCAATTTGAAGCGGAGCGCGCCCTGCTCACGACCAGCCGATATGGCCTCGGCCGTGTCGCGCTCTTCACCACGGACCAGACGTGGCGACTGCGCTACGGCGTGGGTGATACCTACCACCATCGCCTTTGGGGAAACTTGCTTCGCTGGGGGACCGCGGAAAACCTTCGAGCCGGCACTGATACCGTCCGCCTCGGCACCGATGCGCTGACCTACGAAACCGGTCAGCGCGTCCGCCTGCTCGCCCGCCTCACCGCCGAAGGATATAAGCCCGAAACCAATGCGGAAGTCACCGCCCTCGTCTTCGCGCCCGACGGCACGCAAGTCGCCTCCCGCCGACTCGCGTACCGCGACGGGAGCAGCGGGATCTACGAGGCCGAACTCGAACCGCTCGCCGCCAACGGCCGGTACCGGGTCGAGCTCGTCGGCGAGGACGTCACCCGCATGCTGCGCTCCGGCACCACCCAGGGATCCGGATCCGACACGGTGGAAACCCACTTCACCCAGCTCGCCACCCTCAACCCGGTCGAACTGGGCGACCTCTCGCTCAACCTCGACCTGCTGCGACGGGCCACCACGCTGGCGGGAGGCCGCGTGGTCTCTCCGTCCGAGGTTTCCAGCCTGACCCAGGCTTTTGGCACCGGGACCAAGATCCTGGAAGAGCGCCGGGAAACGACTTTGTGGGACAACTGGCCGCTGCTCACGCTGCTCATCGCGGCCTTGACCGCGGAATGGCTGCTCCGACGCAGGGCCGGACTGGCCTAAAGGCGGGCTTTCGCATGCCCGAGATCGGGTATGATCAGGATTGCCGCGCCAATCCCCACGTCCATGACAATAACCGTGCGCTCCAATTCATCACTGCTCTCCCCCTTCGCCTGTGTCCCAGACCGTCGCCATCGGGAGAGTCTCGTGTCGATGAAGCGAAACCAGTCAGTGCCAGAACGTCTCGGGCTCGTCGCCGTGGGCCTGGGCCTTGTCATGGCGTCCAGCTGGGCCGGCATCAATTCTTTCACGGCGTCACCGGCGACTTATCTGCCGGGACAGGAAGTGACGTTGGCTTGGAACGTCACTGCGGGTGATGTCGTGAGCATCGAGCCGGGCATCGGCACCGTGCTCGGGGCAACGGGCAGCGTGAAGGTGGTCCCCAACGGTGAGGCGACTTATCGGCTGGTCAATTCCACGAGTGGCACAAGTGCCGAAGTGGTGGTGCGGCCACCCGCGGCGACCCGATTGCGGCACCGATGGAGTTTCAACGAGACGAGCAGCGACGCCGTGACGGACTCGGTCGGTGGCGAACACGGCATCATTCGGGGCGGTCCGTACGACCGGATCGGCGCCCCGTCCGGCGGTCCCAATCCGGGTCAAGTCGCGCTTCCCGGAGGTGCCAGCGCCACTGCGGCCTACATTGACTTGCCCAACGGCCTGGCCTCGAGTTTCCGTGAACTGACCATCGAAGGCTGGGTGACGGTGAATGGACCCGCGACCAATGCGCGATTGTTCGATTTCGGCAATGGATCGGCGGGCGAGTTGCTCGGACCGGGCGGATCGACGACCGCGACTGAATACCTCGCGCTCTTTTCCCAGATCGGCAGCAACCAGGCGTCCAAGCGATTGGTGTTTCGCGACAACAACACGGACAACCGCGTCGACGTCGCGGATCCCGTGGCGGCCGGCTCGGAATTCCATTTCGCCGTCGTCTATGACGCCGAGGGAAATAACGGCAGTACCCCGCAACTCCAGTACTTCAAGAACGGCGTGCGGCTCGGGTCGGTGAACACGAATTTCCAGCTGGCCAACCTGATCAACGTCAACAACTGGCTCGGCCGCTCGAACACCACGAACGACGCCAATCTCAATGGCGGCTACAACGAGTTCCGCGTCTGGGAAGGGGCGCTGACACCGGCCGCCATCGCCGAGAACCGCGCCGCCGGTCCGGACGCGCTGCCGCTCGCCCCGCGCATCGATCATTTTCAATCGTACCCGCCCGCCACCACCACCATCTATAGCGGCACCCCCGTTCGGCTTGGCTGGGTGGTCGCCAACCCCGAGGGCGGCGGCCCACTCGCGCTTTCCCTCACGGGTGCCGGCACGCTCGCCGATCCCACCGGCATGGTCATCGTCACTCCGCAACAAACGACCACCTATACCCTGAGCGCTTCCAACACCTCCGGAACGCGCTCGGCCAGCCTCACCCTCACCGTCATCCGCACCGCGCCCCAGGCCCAGTCGCTCGCCGTCACGGTGCCCTATCAAACCGCGACAACCGTCACCCTCGCTGCCACCGATCTCGACACGCCCGCGGGCAATCTGACTTATTCCATCGTCGACCCACCGGCGCATGGGTCCGTCACCGGGACCGGCGACGCGCGCACGTACACGCCAGCCGCTGGTTTCGCGGGGATCGATTCGTTCACGTACAGGGCCAACGATGGAGCCAATGATTCAACGGCCGCCGTTGTCACGTTGACCGTTTTGCCAGCGCCGGTGCCGCCCACCGCCGTCGCCTTGAGCGCATCCACGCTTTCCACCGCCTTGGCCGGCGGTTCGTTCGCCGGGCGCCTGCAAGCCACCGACGCCAATCCGGACGACCGATTCACCTTCGCGCTCGTGGCCGGTCCGGGTGACACAGACAACTCGGCCTTCACGATTTCCGGAAACCAGTTGTTGGCCGCGCGCAGCCTGGCCGGCGACGTGGGCCGCACGCTATCGCTGCGCCTTCGCGTGACCGACCGTGCGGGTCTGTCGTTCGATCAAGTCGTGACCCGGACCGTGGTGGCCGACGCCCCGCATGTCAAAATCACAGAAATTAATTACAATCCGGCCCGCAACACCCTGCTCGTCGAGTACATCGAACTGCACAACCCGCTGCCCACACCGGTGGCCCTCGACGGCTGGCGGTTCGCGCGCGGCATTGATTACGCTTTCCCAGCTGGCACGACGATCGCTCCCGGGGGGTATCTGGTGGTGGCTCAAGATCCCGCCGCCATCAATGGTGTGTACGGAGTGCCGGCCCTCGGTCCCTGGGAAGGCGGCTTGTCGAGCGACGGCGAGGAAATCGAACTGCGGGACGGCAGCGGCGCCACCATCGACCGCGTCGATTACGGCGTCACGGCGCCCTGGCCCGCCCCGCCCAATGGTGGCGGTTCGTCGCTCGAATTGATCAACTCATCACTCGACAATGATACGGGGGGAAGTTGGCGGGCCAGCACGGCGACCGCGTCACCGGTGGTGTACGTGGCCGCGGGCTCGACCGGGTGGCGATTCCGGCGTGGCGTCAGCGAAGCTTCTTCGCCGATCGGGGCATGGCGGCTTCCGGAATTTACCGAGATCGTCGATCCCGAGGACGCCAAGAAAAACTGGGAGGACGGCGATCTCCCGATCGGCCTCTTCAAACGCAACAGCAATTCCGCCGTGGCCACGCTGCCAGAGGCCGCCGTCACGCTGAAAAAGCAACTCACCGACATGGCGACGTTCAGCGGCGCCAACTTCACGGCATCGTATCGCAGCGCCTTCCTGCGCAAGACCTTCACGGCAACCGCCCCGATCCCGCGCTCGCTGCTGCTGCGGGTCATGCACAACGATGCGGCCATCGTCTGGCTCAATGGCGTCGAGGTCGCCCGCTTTGGGTTTCCGCCCGATGCCCCGGCGGATCCGCCGTTCAATTCGACCGCCGTCTACGAGCGCGGCAACGACCCGTGGAGCGAACTCATCATCCCACGCGCCGACACCCTGGTCCGCCCCGGCACCAATGTCCTCGCCGTCCAAGGGTGGGCCAAGGCACCGCAGCTCCGCTCGACCCAGGAAGATACCGCGGTGTATAACATCTGGGACTTTTGTCTGGACGCGTCGCTCGGAACCGACCCGGTCAACGCCGGCACCCCAGGCGCCCAGAACTCGGTTCACGCGGCCACGGCGCCCCCGGTGGTTCGGAATATCGAACACCTTCCCGCATCCCCAAAATCATGGGAATCCACCGCGATCACCGCCCGCATCAGCGACCCGCAGGGCGTGGGGCAGGTCCAGCTGCTGTACCAAGTCTGCCCGGCCGGCACCTTCATCCCGTCCACCCTGCCGCGCACCAATGCCCAGATCCTTTCCAATCCTCATCTCGCGCTCCCGCCCAATCCGGCTTTCGAGGATCCCGCCAATTGGACCGCGCTTCCCATGGTCGACGACGGCTCCGTGCTCGGGGATGGCGCGGGCGACGGGGTATTCACCGCGGTGATCCCGCCGCGGCCGCATCGCGCCCTCGTCCGCTACCGCATCGTCGCCGAAGACATCCCCGGCGCCAGCGTGCGCGTGCCGGCCACCGACGACCCGCGGAAAAATTTCGCCTATTTCGTCTACGACACGCTTCCGGTCTATACCCGCGGCACCAGCGCCATCGCCCCGGATGCGCTGGCCACTTTGCCCATCTATCACTGGATCACTCGGGCCGCCGACTACACCGCCCTCCTCGCCTACACCAGTGCCAATCAGTTCGCCAACAGCCCGGATCTTAACAACCTGCTCGCCCGCCACTACGAAAACTTCGAGGGCGCGCTGGTTGTCGGCGATCAGGTCATCGATCATGCCCTGGTCCGCCTGCGCGGCGGCAACAGCCGCTACATGGGAAGCGGGAAACGCCATTTCCGGTTCAATTTTCCCAAGGGCACGCCGCTGCACGCCACGGATGAAGCCGGTCGCCCGTACCCCCGTCCCTGGGAGGAAATGCTCTTCAACAAACTCTTCGGCAACAAGGGGTACTACGAATGGGGCTTGACCTTCGAGGTCGGCGCCAAACTCTGGTCGCTCGTCGGTGTGCCCATGCCTGAATCGCATCACCTCCACTTCCGCGTCATCCGCCACGCCAACGAAAATGATGCCACCAACGGCGACTTCTGGGGGCTCTACCAGGCCCTCGAATTGCCCGAAGGAAAAAATTTCCTCGATGCTCGCAACCTGCCCAAGGGAAATTTCTACAAAATGACCGACTGGCAGCAGAACGGCGAAATGAATCGCCGCTACCTCGCCGCCGGCGCTCCGCAGTTCGGTGAGGACTTCGACAACATCCGCTACAACGTCCACCAGACCTCCCCGCAGGCGGACCTCGAACGCTACCTCGACATGCCCCTCTGGTACCGCTACAACGCCGTCCAGGAAGCCATCCGCCACTACGACATCTTCGTCGAACCCACCGGCCGCCACCGCATCAAGAACCTCATCTGGTACTTCATGCCAACAGAGGGGACCAACGGCCTCGGCCAGCTGATTTACATGCCGTACGACTGGGACGCCAGCTTTGGACCGAATTGGAATAGCGGCTGGGATTTCGTCCACAACGCGCTTTACGACCACTACAACATCACCGACTCGCCCACCTGGAGGCTGCCGAAAATCGACCGCACCCCCATGCGCATCGAGCACCGCAACGCCGTCCGCGAATTGCGCGACCTCATCTGGCACCGCGAACCGTCCACCGGACGCGGTCCGCTCGACGACATCATCGATGACGCCGTCACGCCCATCAGCGCGTTCTGGCCGGCCGACCGGCTGCGTTGGCCGACCACCGGCGCCCAAGGCGACCACGTCGGCGGCGCACCATTCAAGGCCCAGGACATGAAAAATTTCGCCTTCACCGGCTGGACCGACACCTTCAATGGTGATCCCACCGTGCCCGCCGGTGGCCGCGCCGTGCACCTCGCCACTATTTCCGACACGCTGGACAACGGGCTACTGCCCGCCACTCCGATCATCGGGTATGCCGGCGCGGGTGGATTCCCGGTGGACGGTCTGGTCTTCACTTCCTCGCCGTTCAACGACCCGCAAGGCCCCGCCACTTTCGCCGCGATGCAGTGGCGCATCGGTGAAATCACCGACCCCCTGGCCCCGGCCTACGATCCGACCGAGCCGCGCCTGTATGAGGCCGTCGCCGTGTGGGACAGCGGCGCTCTCCCCGCCTTCGCCGCCAACCAGACGATTCCACCATCCACGCTTCGCCCGGGCCACACGTACCGCGCTCGCGTCCGCCACCTCGATGCCACCGGCCGTTGGGGCCATTGGAGCGCGCCACGGCAGTTCACCACGACCGAATCCGCCTCTATCGACGTCTTGCGCGGATCCCTCATGGTCACGGAAATCATGTACCATCCGGCGGCGCCCAGCCCGGCCGAGGTCGTCGCCGGCTTCGTCGAAGCCGACTTCGAATTCATCGAGCTGCAAAACGTGTCGACCTCGCTGACGCTCGACCTGACGAATGTGCGGCTGACCAAGGGCGTCGACTTCGATTTCGCCGGCAGCTCGATCACCAGCCTGGCCCCGGGTGCCCGCCTCCTCATCGTCAACAACACCGCCGCGTTCGCCTCACGCCATGGGGGCGGCAAACCCATCGCTGGAGAATGGCAGGATGGCGACAACCTGAGCAATGCCGGCGAGGAGCTCAAGGTCTCTCTCGGCGCCGGCGATCCCATCCAGGGATTTCTCTACGACGACGTCGCCCCGTGGCCCACCCAGGCCGACCAAGGCGGATTGTCACTCGTCCTCCGTGCCCCTCACTCCGCTCCCAATCACGCCGAGCCGGAAAATTGGCGCGCCAGCTCCGTGCTCAACGGCACACCCGGCGCCGCCGACGGCCAGTCGTACGCCGAATGGGCCACGCAATATGGCGTGACCGACCCGTTCGCCGACACCGAGGCCGACAGCCTGAACAACGTGCTGGAATTCGCGTTCGGTGGCACGCCGACGACGCAGGATGCCGCCCGCCTCCCGGTCATGTCCGTCCAACCGCACGACGTCAACGACCAGACCGACGACTACCTCACCCTCACCCTCCGCCGGCCGATCGACGCCGATCAAGCCGCAGCCGTCGCCGAGTGGTCCTCGTCCCTCGCCAACAACAGCTGGTCCGCCAACGGCGTCCGCGTCTCGACCACCATCGACCCCGACGCCGGCGTCGTCACCGAGGTCTGGCGCGCCCCGGCCCCGGTCTCCGCCACCCCCCACCTCCACGGCCGCATCCGCGTCATCCTGCCGTGACACTGGCTGGCCGCATCGGAACCAACCCTTCCATGTCGAGCGAAGCGATGGTGCGCGGATACGGCGGCGCGTCCCGCCGCGTCGCTGGAGTTTGTCCATTTTTTCGGCCAGTGCCGAAGCTGACGAACAATCGTGTGGGCGGAGAGGACCTATTCAGGCTGCTCGGAATCGTCCTCGTCCTCGTCCTCGTCCTCGTCCTCGAAGTGGCCGCTCCGCTCACCGCCCTGACACCCACGCTTGTGACTCTCCCTGTCCATCGTTCCCTGATCGCTTTCCCCTTACCACCGAATACTGAATACTTCTGAATACTGAATACCGCCCTCCGCCCTCCGCCCTCCGACCGCCGACCGCCGCCCTCCGCCCGCCGCCCTCCGCCCCCTGAAGCGAAATAGGGTTGAGATTTCGGGGATCCGGGGAGCGTGGCAGGGATGATTCGAAATGCTTTTGATGTCGTTTGTTTCGTGGTGATGGCGCAGGCGGTTTCGGCGGCTGACTGGCCGCAGTGGCTCGGGCCGCAGGGTGATTTGACGTGGCGGGAGGCGGGGTTGGTGGAGAAGTTTCCGGCTGGAGGTCCGAAGGTGGTGTGGCGAGTGCCGGTGGCCAACGGGTACAGTGGGCCATCAGTGGTGGGGGACCGGGTGTATCTAAGCGACTACGTCATTGAGACGGGCAAGGTCGACGATCGACCGGGCAACCGGACGGTGCTGACGGGGCAGGAGCGGGTGCGGGCCTTTGATGCGGCGACGGGGAAACCGATGTGGACGCATGCGTACGAGTGCCCGATTAACGTGAGTTTTCCCAATGGCCCGCGGACCACGCCGGCGGCTGACGCGGAGTTTGTGTGGTCGCTGGGCACAGAAGGGCATTTGGTCTGTCTCAAGGCGACCGACGGCACGTTGGTTTGGAATAAAGAACTCAAGAAGGAGTACAACCGCGACGAATCGCCCTTTTGGGGGTACGCGCATCACCCGGTCATCCATCGCAACCTGATTTTCTGCATGCCGGGGGGCGAGGGGACGGCCGTGGTGGCGTTAAACAAGCGAACCGGGCAGGAGGTATGGCGTGCCTTGAGCGCGAAGGACCCTGGTTATGCGCCACCCGCGGTCATCGAGCGCGGGGGACGCGCCTTGTTGATCGTCTGGCATCCGGAGGCGCTGTGCGCGCTCGAAGCGAGCACGGGCAAAGTGCTTTGGTCGATTCCCTTTGCGCCGGCGTACGGGATGTCGATCATGGCGCCGCGCATCGGGGGCGACTTCATTTTCGTGGGCGCCATCATCAAGAAGTCGATGCTCGTGAAGATGTCGCCAGACGGGTCGAAAGCCGAAGTGGAATGGATCGGCGAACCGAAGCAGGCGCTTTCGCCCAAGAACGGAACGCCGTTGATTTGGGACGGGCATTTGTATGGCTGTGACGCCGATGGCGAGTTGCGGTTCGCCTCGCTCGAGTCGGGGGAACGGCTGTGGACGAGCGAGGCGCCGTTGAAGGGCGAGTCGCCGAACTCAGCGACATTTTTCATGGTCCGGCTTACCGAGGCCGCCGACGGGGCGCCGAACCACCTGCTGGCCAATGACCTTGGCGAGCTGATCCTGGCGCGTCTCTCGCCTCAGGGATATGAGGAAGTCTCGCGCGCCAAAGTCCTCGACCCCACCACTCCCGGCATGGGACGCACCGTGGTCTGGAGCCACCCGGCTTTCGCCCGTCAATGCGTCTTCCTCCGCAATGACCGCGAACTCGTCTGCGTCTCTCTCGCGAAATGATTCCATACTCAGCGGGAGCCCCCATCGAGACGCGAGTCACGGCCACCCATCGATGAAGCGGGGGAAACACTGGGTTCGGGATGGCGGACTCTTGGTGGCAGGGGTGGTGCTTGGACTGGCAATCGGGGCGTGGCGGTGGCGGGGAACGGAGGGCGAGCCCGCCACAGAACCATCGAAGGCCTCAGTCGCCATCGGACGACCCCCCACACTTTCGTTGGACTCCCAGCGAACCGCACATGGGCGGCGCACGCCGGGAGAGCGGGTGAATGGCGCCCCTGACCGCGTGCTGGCGGCGGCGATGAAGGTGAGGGGCCTCAGAAAGTCGGGAAAGATGATGGCGTATACGGAGTTGATGGCCGCACTGGGTGCGCTCGATGCCGATGAATGCGCACGCTTGCTGAAAACATTGGCGGAGAGCGGTGAGTGGGACGCAGAGTCCGCCATTTATCCTCTGCTGCACTGGGCGACGCTCGATCCCGCGGCCGCCTTGGACTTTGCGCTGGCGCATAAGGACTTCCAATCCAGCGAACGGGTGATCGCCGAAATGGTGTTCGCCTTGGCCAAAACCGATCTCGATGCCTCCTTGCTCCTGCTCAGCCGACTGGAGGGCGAGGAACGCGAAGAAGCGCAGCTCGCTATCGTCAACCGGCTGGTCGAGACAGACCTCAATGGCGCGCTGGCCCAGGCACGCGCCTTTTCCAATCCCAAGGCCGAATCCGCCGTGTTCGAAGCCTGGGCCCAGCGCGACCCGCGGGCCGCCGCGGCGGCATTCGATCCGGCCAGCACCGGGTTGCACGACGCGGCTCGCCGCATCGCCGAGCACCTGATCCGCGGCGACCGTGCAGGTTTCGATTCCTGGGTCACTTCCTTGACCGATCCACAAACACGTGGCGCGGCGCGCGTCGCCGCGCTTTTCGTGAATTCCCAAACCGACCCCGCGCTCGCCGGGCGGGAGTTCGCCGCGTGGGTTGCCTTGGATCCCTCGGCGGCTGCCCTGGATTCGCACGATCTGCCACGGTTCATAGCCCAGCGCTGGCTGCTGGATGGCGACCCGCCGCGGGACGTCGCCGCTTGGGCGGTTGCGCTTCCGGAGGGAGCGTCGCGCGAAGCTGCCGTCGGCTCAGTCGGCGAGCATTGGATTCGCATCGATCCCGCCGCCGCTTCCACTTGGCTTGCCGAATTGCCCGCCAGCGATGGCAAGGACCAGGCAATCACCCACTTGGTCCGAATATTGTGCGACGACTCACCCGCCGATGCCTTCGCCTGGGCGCGGGCGATCCAAGAGGCCGACACCAGACGCGAACAACTGCAGAAGGCAGCCCGGTTTTGGCACGAGGCCGACGCCCCGGCCGCCGCCGCCGCCATCGAGGCTCTCCCGGCTGAGGAGAGGGCATTGGTCACCGAGACGCTGCGGTAAATGCCGGAACCCACTACAGCCACCGGATGGGTTGGGTGGGTGTACCGCCTTTCAGGCGTGCGAGAAGCATTGGCGTGAAGGCTTCGCGGTCCGGGTAAACCCGGTACACCAACCGCAAGCATTGGGTTGGTGTACCGCATTTCAGGCGGAACGCGGAGCAGCGTGCGAGAAGCACTGGCGAGAAGGCTTCGCGGTCCGGGTAAACCCGGTACACCAACCACAAGCATTGGGTTGGTGTACCGCCTTTCAGGCGGGCGCGGAGCGGCGTGCGAGAAACATTGGCGTGAAGGCTTCGCGGTCCGGGTAAACCCGGTACACCAACCCGATGCTTTTCTCCTCCGCCGCGATTTCAAAAACTTCGATCCACGAAGCGGCGCAGCTCGGGCGTTGTTCCGACTGGCAGATATGGATACACTTGACCTCGGCGACCAGAGTCGCTGGCGGCGTCACGATCCTTTGATGAACCAGTCACCCTACCGATCGAAATCGTTTGTCTTCGGGTGCCTCGGATTGGCTGTCCTCATCGTCTGTTGGTGGGACTCCAAACGGAATACAAATTGGTGCGATATTCGCTGGGGGTCGCCATCGGCGCCCATGGCGGCGGAACTCCAAGTCAGCTCCGGGGCGGTCCAGCTTTACGCGGGGCGGCCGTATCAAGGTCTGTTGGCGCCACCGTTCAGGACTGGCATCCGATTGGGTCGCTCATCCAGTGACAAGGTTCCAGAGCCATCCTCGCCTGTCTCGGTAAAGCGGGTCGCAGTCGATCGCCTGGAGTTGGAGGTGGCCTACTGGTTCATCGTCGTGATTTACCTCGTGGCTTGGGCCGCGGTCCTCGTTTGGGTCCATGAAGGCACGAGACGCTGAATGCACCAGACGCGCGGCCCAACCGGAAGCCGGTGGATGGCAGTGCGGACGACCCTCCTGACGAGCGTGTGCCCAAGCCTCGCCGGAGGCCGGCGAGGCGTTCTTCAGGGCCGCCCAAGCGGCCGGCGAGGTGAAGACTACGCGCCCGAATGCCGGCCGGGGAAAGTGAGTTCGGCGATGCCCGATTTGTCCAGTCCACCCAAGCCTTTGGCGACCATTTTTTCGTACTGGGCGGTGGTGGCGGCCGCGAGTGGCAGGTGGAGGCCTTTGGCTTTGGCGAGGTCGAGGGCGATATTGCTGTCTTTGGCGGCGTGTTCGGCGCTGAACCAGCAGTCGTGTTCGCGCGCCTGCATGTCGCCGCCGTCGGTTTCGAGGACGCGGCTGTTGGCGCCCGTCTGGGCGAAGACCTCGCGGATCAGGTTGAGGTCGAGTCCGAGCGCGCTCGCCAAGCCCAGTCCTTCCGCCAGACCGGCGGTATTGATGTTCATGACCATGTTGACGAGCGCCTTGACCTCGGCCGCGCGCCCGGTCGGACCGCAGTAGCGCAAATTCACCGACATGAGTTTGAGGATCGGCTCGACTTTCCTGAAGACGTCCTCGCGGCCACCGCACATCAGATACAGCGTCCCCTGCCGCGCCTGCGAAATCGAACTCGCCATGCAGCCTTCAACCGTCTGGGCGCCGACGGCCTCGGCGGCTTTTTCCACTTCGGCGTGAATGCCCGGACTGAGCGTCGCGCAGTTGACGAAGATTTTTCCTTTGGCGTTGGCCAGCAGGCTGTCCCCACTCTTCAGGAAAATCGCCCGCATCGCATCGTCATTGGTCACCACCGTAAAGATGACATCGGCCGCCGCCGTGACCTCCGCCAGTGTGCCAGGCGCTTGCGCCCCGATTTCCGAGGCCAATTCCTGCGCTGCCTGGGTGTTCACGTCGTACACGGCGGTAATCTCGTAGCCAACGTCCTTCAGTCGGCGCGCCATGTTCGAGCCCATGCGACCGACGCCAACGAATGCAATGCGTTCTTTGCTCATGGTGAGGTGGGGTAAGGGGTAAGGGGTAAGGGGGAGATTAAGGCTGGGGTTTAAATTCCGGGTAGAAGGGATTGTGTCGTTTTTCCTGACCGATGGTGGTCATGGGGCCGTGGCCGGGCAGCACGGCAGTCGATTCACTCAGCGTGAACAATTGTTTGCGATTGGTGGACAAGGCTTCGGCCCACGAGTGTCCACCACCACCCATGCTGCCGGCGTAGAGGGCGTCTCCCACCGCCGCGACTGGCACACTAAGGCCGTGCCGGACCACGTAGGTCATGCCGCCCACGCTGTGTCCGGTGGTGTAGCGGGTTTCGATCTGCAAATCGCTGACTTGGATTTCGTGACCAGCGTCGATCTCCACGGTGTCGGGCACGGGCTCGCGCCGCGGCGAGTACACGGGCACGTTCGGGAAGGCGGCGCGCAATTGCGGCAGCGCCATGATATGATCTTCGTGGGTGTGGGTCAGGCAAATCGCCCCGAGCCGCAGGGCGTTCTTCTTGATCCCTTCAATCATGACGCTCGCATCGGAGGTCGTGTCGAAAATCACGCAATCACCGTTGGCGTCCGCGATGAGATAAGCATTGGGGGTCATCGGGTGGTTTTCGTCCCGCACTTGCCGCAACCCCGGCACGATAGGAATTTCCGGATACCACTGTTTTTTCGCGATGGCGATCAGGGAGTCGGCGTGCATCCCGAGGATGCCGGCCAGTCGACGGACTTGGTTCTCGCGGAGCAGGCCGTTGCGCACGTCCACCAAGTCTTCGATGAGCAGGTCGGCTTTGGCGCAGAGTTCGGCATCGGTCATTCCCAGGCCGCGCTGGGCTTTGCCGACCATGTCTTCAAGAGCGTCTTCGAGCGGGATCATACAGATTGAGACTCCCCATTGCCGCTAACCCCCCGCCTTCGTCAACTGCAATCCTCGGCGGTCGGCCGTGAGAGGACGTCGGAGGTCCCTGATCAGTATTCAGAATCCAGACCGAAACGGGTGATGCCCGCTGGGCAGCGGGAGTCGCGGGCGTGGGGCAGGTCGGTGAGCGGAGCGCCCACTCCAAAGCCCGCCGAGAATTCGCGACGAACGTGCCGGAGAAATCGTCTTTACAGTTGAGTGTACAGCCGTTCTGGTGTCGACGCTTGCGCGAACCGCCTTGTAAATTCGACATGAACACACTTGCGACCTCCCTGATTTGTAACGGGAGATGGACCTTCCCCAGTTTGGTTGTCGCCATTTCATTGGTGGCACTGTTTTCGGGCTGTTCGCCTTCGGACAAAGGGCCATCGGAGGTTGTTCGACCGGTCCGGACCACGGTGGTGACGGTGGGGGACGAGGCGCGCGTTCGCACGTTTTCGGGGCGGGTGGAATCGTCGAGGACAGCGGATCTGACGTTTGCGGTGCCTGGGGTGCTGGTCGACTTTCCGGTCACCGAGGGTCAGAGTGTGGCTGCGGACGAGGTGATTGCCCAACTGCGGGAGGATGAATTCAAGGCGCGTCTGGGCACGCTGCAGGGGCAGTTGGACCAGGCGCGGGCGGCATTGAGGTCGTTGCTGGCCGGGGAGCGCCCCGAGGAGCGGTTGCGGCGGGAATCGCAGGTGCGGGCGGCGGAGGCGAAACTGGCGAATGCCCGGATCGAAAACGAGCGGTTTGCGAACATGCTGCGGTCGCGGGCGGTTTCGCGGCAGGAGGCGGATCGCGCGGCGACCGCCTATCGGGTGGCCCAGGAAGAGCATCAGGCCGCCCTCCAGTTGCTGGAAATGGGGACGATTGGGCGCGAAGAGGACATTGAAGCGCGTGAGGCTGAGGTTCGCGCGCTCGAGGCGCGGGTGGTGGAGGCGAGCATTCAACTCAAGGACTCCACGCTGCGCGCCCCGTATGCCGGCGTGATTGCGCGGCGCTTCGTGGAAGTAAACCAAAACATCCGGCCGAACGAGCCGATCGTCCGGATTCAGGATGCGAATGAACTCGATATTGCGGTGGATGTCCCGGAGGCCGTCATGATGTCGGATATCCGGACGGCGGACATTGTCGAGATGGTGGCGGAATTGAGCGGCGCGCCCGGATTGCAGATCCCGGTGCGCTTGCGCGAAATCGCCCAAGTGGCTGACCCGGCGACCCAGACGTTCAATGTCCGCGTGGCCATGAAGACACCGGACGGGGTGACGGTCTTGCCGGGCATGACGGCGGCTGTCACGGTCACCTACCGTCGTGCCGGGATCCTCGGTAGCCGGATGCTCGTGCCCATTTCCGCCGTATCAAAACACAGTTCGGGGGAGCAAGTGGCTTGGGTGCTGGGTGAAAACCAAACCGTCTCACGCCGTCCGGTCAAAACCGGCGAGGCGATGGGCGACCGGATCGAAATCACCGACGGGCTGCAACCAGGCGACCGCATCGCCATGGCCGGCCTGAGTTTCTTGCGTGACGGCATGAAAGTCCGTGATCTTGGCAATGCCCTGGATGCAGGCATGGGAGGCACCAATCCATGAATCCCGGCGAATTCTCGGTTAAGAACAACCGCGTGGTGCTGGTGGCCATGGCCATGGCCATGGTCGGTGGCATCGTCGCCTACCTGAACATAGGGCGACTTGAGGATCCCGAGTTCACCATCAAGCAGGCGCTGATCATCACTCCCTATCCGGGAGCCAGCGCCGATGAGGTGGCCCAGGAGGTGACCAATCCGATCGAGATCGCCTGCCAACAACTGGCGCAGTTGGATCGCGTCGAGTCCGAGTCGTCGCGCGGCCGATCGGTCGTCACGGTCACCATCAAGGATCGATACGACAAAACACGCATGCCCCAGGTGTGGGACGAGTTGCGCCGCAAAGTGCATGATGTCCAGGCGCAACTTCCTCCCTCCGTGCGGGGGCAGTCGATGGTGGTGGACGATTTCGGCGATGTGTATGGCATTTTCCTGGCGGTGACCGGCGAGGGCTACTCGATGTCGGAATTGCGCCGCTACGTCGAGTTCCTGCGCCGCGAATTGCTTCAGGTTGATGGCATCAAAAGTGTGGCCCTCTTCGGCGAACAGAGGGAAGTCGTGTTTCTCGAAATCTCCCGGCATCGACTGGCGCAGCTGGGGCTCAATGAAGAGACGATTTACAGCAAATTGCTCGAACGCAATATTGCGGCCGACGGGGGCCGCATCCGCGTCGGTGACCAGCATGTCCCGCTAGACCCCACGGGAGCCTTCGCCTCCGCCGATGAAATGCTCGATCTCGTCATCGGCTCGGATCAGACGGGCCGCCAGTTGCGCTTGCGGGACATCGCTAGCATAGAACGCGGCGACCAGGACCCGCCGCGGCGCCTGCTCCGGTACGACGGGAATCAGGCGATCGGACTGGGCATCTCCACCGTGCCGGGTGGGAACGTGGTCAAGATGGGCAAAGCGCTGCGGGTCAAGCTCGACGAGCTGAAGGGCAGCCAGCCGGTCGGCATTGAAATTGGCGAAATCAACTTCCAGCCGGAGGCGGTCTCCGGGGCCATCGGGGAATTCATGTTCAATCTGGCGAAGGCTGTCACGATTGTCTTTGTGGTTCTGATTTTCGCGATGGGTCGCAAGACGGGATTCATCATCGGGATGGTGCTGTTTCTCACGATCATGGCGACCTTCCTGGTCATGTACATGAAGGGTGACCTGCTGATGGAGCGCATCTCGCTGGGCGCCTTGATCATCGCGTTGTGCATGCTGACGGACAACGCCATCATTGTCATCGAAGGGATCAAGGTCGGGATCGAGTCGGGCCGGAACAAACTGGAAGTTGTCAAGGAGGTGGTGGCCGAGAATCAATGGCCGCTCTTTGGGGCGACGGCCATCGGGGTGATCGCCTTCGCGGCCATCGGCTTGTCGGAAGATTCCACCGGCGAATACACCAATTCACTTTTCTGGGTCATCCTGATCGCCCTAAGCCTGAGTTGGGTTTCCTCGGTGACCGCGACCCCGCTGTTGAGCTACATGATGTTCAAGCCGATTGCCGGCGCGGCGAAGACTGAAAACAGCGATCCTTACAAGGCGCTTCCGTTTCGGATTTACCGGAGCCTGCTCAGGCTGGCGCTGCGTTTTCGGTGGGCCGTGGTGATCTTCTGCGTGCTCGGCTTCGTGGCGGCGATTTTCGGGTTCCGCAAAGTCGATCAAAGCTTCTTCCCGCCCGCGACGCGGCCTCAGTTCATGGTCGATGTCTTTTTGCCCGCGGGAACCCACATCCGGGAGACGGAGTCGGTCGCCGGCGAGATTCAGCGATACATCAAAAGCCAGAACGGCGTGACCCACGTCACATCGTTTATTGGCGGAGGTGGCCTGCGCTTCCTGCTCGTCTATTCCCCCGAGAACGAGAACCGGGCCTACGTCCAGTTTCTGGTCGATGTGGATGACTCATCGAAAATCCAGGGGCTGATCACCGAAATCCAGAAACAACTGGACGACAACTACCCGAACGCCAACGCCATTGCCAAAAAATTCCTGTTGGGCCCGGGAGCGGGCGGGCGGATCCAGGTGCGCTTCAGCGGTCCGGATTCCGCGGTGCTGCGCCAGCTCGGCGCCCAAGCGAAGCAAATCATTCAAGATGACGGCCAAGCGTTGTGCATCCGCAGTGACTGGCAGGAGAAAGTGCAGGTCATTCGCCCTGAATTGCTGGATGTGCAGGCCCGGCGCAACGGAATTACGCGTGTCGAGGTGGCCCGGGCCCTGGAAAGCAGCTTTGAAGGGCGGGCCGTGGGATTCTACCGCGAACCGGGCTTTGCCAGCACCGGCATTTTCCCGCAGGAGAGCCGGCTGCTGCCGATCATCGCGCGTCCACCCCTCTCGGAACGCGGCGACGTTGGCGCACTCAACAGTCTGCAAATTTGGAGCCCGGTGGCGGGTCGGATGATCCCCTTGGATCAAGTCACGGCCGGCTCGGAAGTCGTATGGGAAGACCCGCTGGTCGCTCGACGAGATCGCTTTCCCACGCTGACCGTCCATGCCGATCCGCGCTCCGGGCTGCCCAGTCAGTTGCGCGACCGCGTGAAAGATCAGATCGAGAAGATCGAGATTCCACCGGGGTATGCCATGCAGTGGGGTGGCGAATTCGAGGATTCCACGCGCGCCCGGGCCGCCCTGGCCGAGCCACTGCCCTACGTGCTGGCGATCATGGTCTTTATCGTGGTGTGCTTGTTCAATTCAATTCGCACCACGGTCTTGATCTGGCTGATCATCCCGCTCTTTATCATTGCGGTGACGGCGGGTCTGCTGCTGACACGCATGCCCTTTGGCTTCATGGCCACGCTCGGCGTACTCGCCCTGGGCGGTGAATTGATCAAGAATCAGATTGTCGTCCTCAGCAAGGTAATGACACTGATCAGCAAGGGGACGCCGCCGTACCAGGCGCTGGTGGACGGCGGCACCGCGAAGATGCGACCGGTGTGCATGGTTGTGCTGACCACCGTGCTGGGAATGATCCCGATGCTCACCGACCCGTTCTTCGGATCAATGGCCGTCTGCATCATGTTCGGGTTATCGTTTGCCGCGGTCCTCTCGCTCATCGTGACTCCAGTCGCCTACGCCATCTTCTTTAACATCAAGGAGCCAGCTGAACCGGAGGCAGAGGCATCCCCGGTTCCACCCGTTTCACCCGTGGCTCAGTGAAACGCATCCACATTCTCCATCGGACTGTCTACTATTACCGCCAGCCCGTCGTCTTTGGGCCGCACCGTGCGCTGATGCGGCCCCGCGAAGGACACGATCTCCAGATCGTGGGCGGGCGGTTCGAGATTGAGCCGGCCGCCGAGGTGCGCTGGCTGCGCGACATCTATGGCAATTCGGTGGCCATCGTGACATTTTCGCAACCTGGAGACAAACTCCATGTCTTCAGTGAAGTGGAGGTTGACCTTCGTGAAGACCAGGCGGTCGAGTGCCTCATCGACCCGATAGCCCGTTCCTATCCATTTCAGTACGCCGCCGATGAGCAGGTGGAACTGGTGCCCTACCGTCTTCCCAGTTACCCCCACGACGGCCCGGCCCTGCAAAACTGGCTGCTCGCCCTTTACCGACCAGGCCAGTGCATCGACACTTTTGAGCTCCTGAATCGCTTGAACTCACGCATACACGATACGCTCCGCTACCAGGCCCATGACACTCCCGGCGTGCAGCTTCCCTGCACCACACTCGCGCGCGGGAGCGGTTCTTGCCGTGATTACGCGGTGCTCATGATGGAGGCCGCGCGCCATTGGGGGTTTGGCGCCCGGTTCGTCAGCGGGTACATCCAGATCGGTGAGGGCCAGCACGGCGCCACTCATGCCTGGACCGAGATCTACCTGCCGGGAGCCGGCTGGCATGGCTTTGATCCCACCAACAACAAACGCGTCGACGCCGAGCACATCTCGGTTGCCGTGGCCAGGGAACAGGAAAAAGCGATGCCGCTTTCCGGCTTCTGGGAAGGACCGTCCGATGCGTTCGAGCGCATGGACATTTCCGTGCAGGTCGTCGCGACCTGAGTTGGCACCAGAATCGCGTTGCCGTAAGTTCGGGGCCTCCGTATATGTCCTGCACCATGCCACCCAAAGCCATTTTTCAATACCTCGACAAAAACGAAGAACGATTCATCGAGGAACTATTCGAGTACACGCGCATCCCGAGCATCAGCGCCCAATCAGACCACGCGAACGACATGCGGCGGTGCGCCGAATGGCTCGTCAAGCGCTGTGGTCAGGCCGGTCTGGAAGCCGATATCCGTTCCACCTCCGGATATCCCGTCGTTATCGCCAAAACGCCGAATCAGGACCCGAAGAAACCAACCTTCCTTGTCTACGGGCATTACGATGTCCAACCGCCGGACCCGCTGGAACTCTGGACTTCGCCGCCATTCGAACCGCGCCGGGTCGGTCGCAACGTCTACGCCCGCGGCATCAGCGACAACAAAGGCCAGCACCTCGCCCATATCAACGCCGTCGAAGCATGGCTGAAAACAGGGAATGAGTTGCCTTGCAACGTCAACTTCCTGATCGAGGGCGAGGAGGAAGTGGGATCCAAAGCGCTCTACGGGTTTCTTCCGAAGTACGCCAAGGAACTCGCGTGCAAAGCGCTGGTCGTTTCGGACACCGAAATCCCCAGCCTGAAGCATCCGGCGCTCTGCTATTCCTTGCGCGGCATGGCGCCCATCGAGATTCGTCTGGATGGACCCGACCGCGATCTGCATTCGGGACTTTTTGGGGGTGCGGTCGACAACCCGGCGATGGTGCTGTGCCAAATGCTCGGCTCGCTGCGCAACAAGCGCGGTGCCTTCACGATTCCGGGCTACTACGACGATGTCGTCAAACTCTCGGCCTACGAGCGGAAACAAATGGCCAAGGTGCCATTCAACGAGGCGAAATTCCGCAAGTCCGTGGGCGTCAAGGCGCTCTTTGGTGAGGCGGGCTACACGCCCGACGAGCAGCGCGCCGCTCGCCCCACTTTCGAAATCAACGGACTCACCAGCGGCTACCAGGGCGAGGGCGGCAAGACGATCGTTCCATCCTGGGCCAGCGCCAAGATCACCATGCGTCTTGTGCCCGATCAGGATCCGGTCAAAGCCATCGCCTTGGTCAAGAAACACCTCAAAGCCATCTGTCCGCCGACGGTCAAACTGACGGTGACCGAAGGCCAGGGGGGTGGTCCCTACATGGTGGACCCCACGGGAGCGCTCGCCCAGGCCTGCATGCGCGCCGCCAAAGCCGGTTTCGGTCACGAGTGCGTCCTCGTTCGCGGCGGCGGCAGCATCCCCATCATCGCGGCGTTCAAGCAGCACTTGAAGGCGGATTCTTACATGCTGGGTCTCGCGCTGCCCGATGACAACGCCCACTCGCCGGACGAAAAGTTCTCTCTCGATGCCTACATGGCCGGCATGAAAATGGGCGCCCACCTGTGGCCCGAACTCGCGGCGGTGGCCTAAGGGACAATCGGAGGGCGCTCCCTCTCGACCTGGAGCGCCCTTTGTCCCCTGACCTCTCGAGTATCTGCCTTCGAGTCGAAGCTCCCGGCCCCTTGACCAGGACAACGAGGCGCCCGGCCAAGACCACCAGAGGCAATACGATGGCGATCTCCAGTGATCGCCCGGCCACTCCTCAATGAAAAGTTTGCTGTACGTCGCGACGAGCATCGCGAACGAGCCGATGAGTGCTCCAACCCTGGCGTAGAACCCAAACCCCACTGAAAGTCCCGCCAAAACCAAAAAATGGGCGCGACATACAGCGTTGCCTCGGGAAAAGGGATTCGGACGAGGCGGAGGATCTCGAGCAATGGCGATCATCCGCTAAGATGGAAGGAACCGAATGCCAGAAGCGGCAGAACCGCGGCGGATCGTGGTACCAGAATCTATTTTGCCGGGGACGTCTTGCGAAGATCGCAAAAGTTCATGAAGCACCCTTATCCATTTGAAGCGGGCAAACCAAATCCATTTTACCCTCCCGAGCGATCGCACTGATACACCAGCTTCACTCGCCTCTGGGGCGGTTCCCGGGAAGCGTCCAGCCACATCCAATCCATCATGAATTCCGATCTTATCATCGTCCTGGCCCTGCTTGTTTCCGCGGTTGTGATGTTTGTGCTGAACAAACCGCGCATGGATGCGGTGGCGTTGATCATGCTGACGGTGCTGCCATTCACCGGCATCATCAGCATGGGCGAGGCGCTGGCGGGCTTCAGCGATTCGAGCATTGTGCTGATCGCCGCGCTCTTTGTGATGGGAGAGGGACTGGTGCGGACGGGCGTGGCCCAGCGACTGGGGGATTGGCTGTCGGGCCGGGCCGGCAAGAGCGAGACCCGCCTGCTGGTGCTGCTGATGCTGGCCGTCGGCGGGCTCGGCTCGATCATGAGTTCAACGGGGGTCATTGCCATTTTTATTCCGGTCGCTTTGCGCATCGCGCAAAGCACCGGCATGGCGGCCAGTCGCCTGATGATGCCCATGAGCGTGGCCGCGCTGATCAGCGGCATGATGACGCTGGTCGGCACCGCGCCCAACCTGGTCGTCAACAGCGAGCTGATGCGCGGCGGCTCCGGGGGATTCCACTTTTTCAGCTTCACCCCGTTCGGCGTCACCGTCCTGGTCTTGGGTATCGGGTACATGTTGATTGCGCGCCGATGGCTCGCCGGGGCGGGAGGTGCCGGAGCGGCGGCCTCCAGCCGCCCGAGCCTGAGCGGATGGGTTCAACAATACAAGCTCGCCGATCGCGAGCACCGGCTCCGGGTGACCCCTCAGTCATCGCTGGTCGGCCAAACCATCAAGGAAGTCCAGCCGCGCAACGCCTACGGCGCAAGCATCGTCGCCATCGAGCGCGTCGGCCGGTTTTCCCGCGAGGTCATCAGCCCGTCCTCCAATACTGAACTCCGGGCCGACGACATTCTGCTGGTGGACCTGTTTGGGCAAAACGTGCCCGTGGAGGCCCTGCGCCAGAAATACGCCCTGGAGGAACTTCCGCTCAGCGGCGAGTACTTCACCGACCGGTCCCAGGAAATTGGCATGGCCGAGGTCATGCTGGGAGCCACTTCGGACCTGGCCGGGAAGACGGTCCTGGAATCCCGATTTCGCAGCCGGTACGGGCTGACCGTGATCGGTCGGCGGCGCGGCAACGTGGCGCAGGAAGGGAACCTGCTGAATGTCAAACTGGAGATCGGCGACACGCTGCTCGTGGTCGGGCCCTGGAAGGCCATTCGTCATCTCCAGTCCAACACCGCGGATGTGGTGGTGCTGAATCTGCCAGCCGAGTTGGACGAAGTGTTGCCGGCCTCCGGCAAGGCGCCGCACGCGGTCGCCTGTTTGCTGCTCATGGTGGGGCTGATGATCAGCGGTGTCGTGCCCAATGTGCAGGCCGCTCTGATTGCCTGCCTGCTGATGGGAGCGTTGCGCTGCGTCGATTTCGAAAGCGCCTATCGCTCGATCCACTGGAAGAGTCTGGTCCTGATTGTCGGCATGCTGCCGTTTTCGCTGGCCCTTCAGCGCACGGGTGGCGTGGAAATGGCCGCCGACGCGCTGGTGGCAGCGACCGGTGGCGCGGGAACGCACGTGGTGCTGGGGAGCCTCTTCCTGATCACGGCCATGCTCGGACTCTTCATTTCGAATACCGCCACGGCCGTCCTCATGGCCCCCGTCGCGCTCGCCATCGCCAGCGACATGAACGCTTCGCCCTACCCATTCGCAATGATTGTCGCGCTGGCCGCGTCGACCGCCTTCATGACCCCGATTTCATCACCGGTCAACACCCTGGTCGTCGGGCCTGGGAACTACAAATTCGGGGATTTCGTGAAGATCGGCGTGCCCTTCAGCCTCGTGGTCATGGTCGTCTGCGTCATCCTCGTGCCGATTATCCTGCCGCTTTACAAATAGTCCCAATCCGGGTTCCCAGGATTATCCTAAAAAGGACGATGGAACAACCACGAAAGTCACGGAACACACGAAAAATCATTAGGTTAGGACAAGCGACCTTCTCATTCATCAGGTGGACGGTGATCGTTGGGCAACGCCTTGGCTTTTCGTGTGTTTCGTGTGTTTCGTGGTCCCCATCCCGGTTCTTTGGATTATTTGTTCGGACGCCGGAAATAGGATCCCACGCGTCCGAGCTGCAATTGCCAGGCGCCCAGGGTTTCGGTCACACTCCGGTAGAGCGAAGCGCCGACCAGAGTGCCCAGGGCGATGGAAGTGATGACGAACATTACAGTGACCATGCCATCGATCCCGGCGGCGCGATCACTCAGCATCCGCGCGACGCTGAGCAGTCCGAGCGCGCCCGGCACGAGCAGCCAGAAGCTCGGCAGAAAAGTCACCGCCGCGGGCGGCCCGCGGAATCGAAGTTGGATCAGATAACCGAGCGGGGTGGCGACCAGGGTGCCGAAAAACCCACTGATTTCGCTGCCGAAGAGGCCGACCGCGAGTCTCTGGGCCGCGAACGCCAGCAGCAGGACAAGGATCATCCATTGGAGCGAGTTTCGCGGCGCGGAAAAATGCAGATACACGCCCATGCCGAACACCAGCACGCCGACCCACGGTGCTGCGGGAGCCCACGCCACCTTCACGTACTCGCCCGCTGAATAGACGAGATCCGCCGGAACATAACCGACGGTGACGGCGCCGATGGCGAGCCCGAACGCCAGCAGGACGAGTTGAACTAAACCGGCCATCAGGCGGCTCGCACCGCTGACCATGTCACCATAGGCAAATTCGACCATCCCCAGGGTCAGCATGCCGCCGGGAAGGAAGGTCACCAGGGGAGGGACCAGGGCATGGAGTGGGTCGACAGGGATACCGCGACGGATCGCCAGAAAGACCAGCATGGAAACGGCGGCGGCGGCAACCACCGGCAATGGGAGCGCGAGCACGGCGCGGCCCTGATTGAAGAGCTTGAGCAGCCCCACGATGAGCCCAAGGACCGCGGCGGCCATGAGGTTCTTATGCGTGGGCATCAGCACCAGCGCCAGTCCAACGGTGAGGATGACGTGGCCGGCCACCACTCCATACCATCCGAATCGCGCCTTTTGACGCCGGATCGCCGCCAGCCGCTCCAATCCTTCGCTGGGCATCACTTTGCCGGCCTGGGCCGCCGCGCCAAGGGCGTAAATGTCCGCCATCTGGTCCAGGCGAAGCATTTCCGGCTCGCATTGCGCCAGCGTCACACGCTCGTCCGTGCCGTCGTGCAGCGAGATGAAGACCGCTGTCGGGAAGGCCACGACCCGCGATTTTCTCATTCCGTAGGCCGCGGCCGTGCGGCGAAGGAGGAGTTCCACCTTCGCGGTCTGCTCTCCACAGGCCAGGTACCCCTGTCCCAGCCTGAACAGGAACTCAAGGAGTACCGCCGAGTCGACCGGAGTGGATTCGGTCTTCATCGAGCGGGCGCTGGTGGCAGTTTTAGAGCTGCGGAAATCTCACAGGCCCCATGGCAATCCCAGCAGAAACCAGGCCACGAAGAGCAGGGTCCAGATGAGGAAGAGTCCCGCCACGTACGGGATCATCAACGCCACGATGGTTCCGACCCCCGCGTTCTTGTCGTATTTTTGAGCAAAGACGACCACCAGGGCGAAATAGGCGTTGAGCGGCGTGATCACGTTCATCGGTGAATCGGCCACGCGGTAGGCCGCCAGCACCGCCTCCGGATCCACGCCCAATTGCACCAGCAGCGGTACAAAAATCGGGGCGAAAAGCGCCCACTTCGCGATGGCCCCGGTGATGAGGAGGTCAATGATCGCGACCACCACGATGAAGCCGAGCAGCAGCAGCAGCGGCGGAATGCTCGCCGACTTGAGCACATCGGCCATGGACACGGCCAGGATGGTTCCGATGTTGCTGTAGTTGAAGTAGGCGATGAACTGGCTGAGGATGAACAACAAGAAGATCAGGCTCCCCAGTCCCGCCAGTGCCTTCTCCATCGCCTTGATGATATCCCCACTGTTTTTCATGGTCCCGGCACCGAAGCCGTAGGCGGCCCCCGAGACGAAAAACACAAACATAATCACCGCGATCAGCCCGTTCATCAGCGGCGAATTGCCGATCAGCGCCCCAGTCTCCGGATTGCGCAGCGCCGCCCCCGACGGAAGGGTCAGCAGGGCGAGCACGATCAGGACACCGACCAAGCCGAAGGCGGCGAATTTCAGGCCGCGAGTTTCGTCACCGAGATCGGCGGCGGCCGCTTCCGCGGAATCAGGGGTGGCGGACAGGTCGCCGGCACTCTCCGGGGTGTAGCGGCCGAGCCGCGGTTCGATCATCCGCTGGGTGATCCACGTGATCACAAAGGTCAGCACGATGACGGAGGCGATGGAGAACCAAAGATTGGCGGTCAGATCGATGGAAAGAGCGGGATTGACCAGGTGAATGGCGTCATTGGTGAACTCGGTGAGCACGGCATCGAGCGGCTTGATGAGCATGTTCACGGTGAAGGCCGCGGCCACCGCGGCGAAACCCGCGGCCAGTCCCGCCAGCGGATGACGCCCGACGCTGAGGAAGGCGGATCCCGCCAGCGGAATGAGCACGAGGTACCCGGCGTCCGCCGCGATGCTCGACAAGATGCCGAGGGCCACGAGGATATAGGCGATGGCCCAGCGGGGCGAGACCGCCACCAATTTGCGAATGAGCGCCTTGATCAGGCCGGAGGCCTCGGCCACGCCGACGCCGAGCATCGCCACGATGATGAGTCCCACCGCGGTAAAGCCCATGAAATTGGGGATCACTGATGTGTAGATGAACCGAATGCCTTCCGTGGTGAGCAGGCTTCGGGCCTGGATGGTGCTGGACTGCAGCGTGTCGGTCGCCGGATCGATCGTCTGCTGTGTGACGGAGGCGCCTGCCATGTGCAGGATGTGCGACAGCACAATGACGATCACCATGAGAAACAGAAAGATCAGCGCCGGGTGCGGGACTTTGTTGCCGACTTTTTCGACGACATCCAGCATCCGCTTCATGAAGCCTTCAGGGGCTCCGGTTGTTTGCGTTGAGTCCATAGTGCAGTGTGAGTGTTGAAGTTCTATTGCCGCCCGGTCGGGCTGGCGCCAAGTTCTTTCTTTTGTTTTGTCGCGCGGGCGCGATGGCCAGGAGGGGAGCCGCAGCGGCGGAAATTTCTCAGAAGACGACGCGGAGCCTTCCCATGAACGCGCCGACCACGTCGTGATCAGGACCATTGGACGGGTCGAAAACCGCCTGGGCGCCCACCGAGACCTGGGCAAACCGGGTCAACTGCCACCGGTAGAATCCCTCGGCGACCTTTTCGTCGCGGGCCGAGCTGTTGGTGGGGATGGCGTAGGAGAACGCGATGCCCGCCATGTCGTTGGGGTCGCCCATCAACCCGCGGAAGCCGGCGCCGAATTGGAAATAATTCTCGACGTTGGCCACCCCGCCATCGGCATACCCCCAGCGGGCGAAGACTTGGACGGTGTCGTTGAGCCGCTGATCGGCGACGACGGAAAGGCCCCAGTCGGAATCCTGACCGGTCTGGTCGCGCTCGTCGATATGCCAACCGGAGACGGTGTACCGGCCCTTGCCGAGGCCGGCGAAGGTCGGTGTCCATCCCACCTCTCCCCACGAAAAGAGAGCCCACTCATCAAGCGTGTCGAAGCCGGAAGCCGTGGTGTCGCCGTAGGCATTGGCGGCGCCCCCACTGATGTAAAAATCCACGTCCTTGGGTTGGAAGGAGGCTCCGGCGCCAGGGCCGTGCCCCGGTCCGATGACATTTGGGTTCGACGCAAACATCCGGTTCACGAACGAATTGTTCGCGCTCTGCATCCAGGTCGAGCCAAAATAATCGGTCGAATCCGCACGCCCGATGAGCACGCGCAACTGGCCGTCGAAGAGCCGCTGCGTCCAGTAGAGGTCGCGAATCACCCAGCCGCGGTCGTTGAAGGTGTTGGTCGTGGGCTGGAGCGTGGCGACCTGCGCACCGAGCGAGTTGGGTGTCCGATCGCCAATCTCGAAGCGGTTTTCGACGTCGAAGACGAGCCGGCCGGTGTTCTCCGTCCCCCGTCCCACGGCGGTCCACGACATCATAAGGTCGAGATCACCGGCCGCGCCGGTTTGATCCCACGGCCCGCCGCTCAGGCTTTGAAAGAGCATGGTGTAAGCCGTGGCCACGCGCAGGCCGTATTTCTGATCCAAGTCCTGCAGCCGCTCATGCGCAAAATCGAATCCATCGGAAAGCAGCGGCACTTTGAAATACCCCTCGCGCCGGGCGTATGCCTCATCGAGCTCGGCTTCCGGGGCGTCCGGAGCCAACCCGGGCGTCCAGCTCAAATCCTCCACATCCGGCCCGAGTATCTCGAAGGGGGCGGGATCCGGCGCCGCCGCCGCCGGCAGTGTCGTCATCACGAGGGCCAAGACCGCGCTCGAGCTTTTCATTCGGAGTATCGATTTCATAAGTGGGGTGGTGGTTCCTGTAGATTCAACCCATAGCCCGGCAAGTTGTAGAATCTTTTAAATCCCGCTCTTCATGACGAGCAGGCCGTGACAAAACAGGACACCTCGACTGAGTACATCACGATCGCCGTGCCCACGGCCGTAGAAGGGGTGTCGAAACTTTCGACCATGCCGCTCACGGAAACCGGCCGCGCCGCCACAAAAAGACATCAGTATCTGCCGCATGGCGACGACGATCGTGGGCAGCCAGGGATCCGGCGTTTCGTCGACTCCGACGGAGGAATGAGAATGCGTTGGGCTCATGGCAGGTGCGGAGAAGGGTGAATTGTGAGCCAAGAGGCCATTGCGGGTCGGGCGGGGCGAATCAAGCTTCCGGCCTTGAAATGAATAGATCCATTCCGAGCCGTTGGGAGAGAAACTTGGCCACCAATTGCCCTTTTACGCTGTTGCCGGCGCTGTCAAGCGGGGGTGCGAATGTTCCGAGGCCCCCCTTGCCAGGAGACACGGTGACGATTCCACCACCTATGCCGCTCTTGCCGGGCAACCCGATGTCGAAGAGCCAGTCACCCGATGTTTCATAAAGACCCGCGGTGGCCATGACCGCCAGCGCATAATGGCAGACCTGTGGGTCCACCACCCGCTGTTTGGTGACTGGATTGACTCCTCCATCGGCAAGAGTCGCCCCCATGACCGCCAAGTCCTTGGCGCTGACATTGAGGGCGCATTGTTTGGTGTAAAGGTCCACGGCCTCCGCAGGGTCCATGTAAATCCGGCCGAAGCTCTGAAGCAGGCGGGCGATGCTTTGGTTGCGGTAATTCGTCTCCGTCGCGGAAGCATAGACTTCCTCATTGAGGGGCAGTGGTCGTCCGGCGAACCGCGAAAGCCCGTCGTGAATAAACCGCCATTTCGCCTCCAGGGAATCTCCGGGCACCAGGCTCGTGGTGGCGATCGCTCCGGAATTCACCATGGGGTTGGTCCGGCCATCCGGATTGCGTTCGATGCCTTCGAGTGAATTGAACGCCCGCCCGGTGGCATTCACCCCGACCTTCTGGCGCGTGGCTTCCACCCCCGCCGCCTGACAGACCAGAGCAAAGAGAAATGGCTTCGAGACGCTCATGATGGTGAATTCGAAATCCGAATCTCCAACTGCGTGCACAGTGCCGTTGGTTCCGACCACGCAGATCCCAAACAATTCGTCGGGCACTTGGGCCAGCGCCGGGTACACTTGGGAATTCTTCCCTTCCTTGTTCGACTGAAAGCGCGCGTGCGCCTCGGCCACCAGAGTCCTCACTTGATCCCCGGGAGGCAGGCGTCCGGTCGACACGTAGGCGCCGTTTTTTTCGGAGTCGGGCGGGTGGGAATTCTCCATCATCGAAAGGGCCATACTCGGAATTGCGTCTTCGAGTGTCAATTGAAACCTCCCAATAGGCCCGCTTAATCAGGGTGTTTTCGTGCATTAAGCCAACCGCCTAATTGTGGGAACCTGACTCAGTTTTATGCTTTGTGGAATGCCGGGGTTCATGGGACTGCTGGCAGAGCCGAAGCGTAGCGGAGACCGCCGAAGGCAATTCCCACTCTTCGGACTGGAGTCCCCATCTGCGGACGAGCTTGCGCCTCATGGGACGGGCCGAATGGCCCGGGTTCAGAATGGGCTTTCGCCCGCGCAAAAATCCGCTGCGGTCCCGCGTTCAAGTGCCTTCTATTTCTGCAAGTGTTCGACGAGGATCCGACGGACTTCGGCGATGGCCAGGGGATGGCGGTTGGACCAATGATTGCTGGGTACGATCAATTCGCTCTGGGCAGTGGGGACGTGACTGCTCCAAAAGGGCACGATGCCGTCAGAGCTGACGGGCGGCGTGCGGTCCTTGTTGCCTCCGCGACCTCGATCGGCGATGATCGAGTGATACGGGACCCCTTTCCGCGTCGGGAGTTCGTTGATCACGCGGAGAAAACGGTTGTTTGGATCCAGCGCGTCCACGCTGTTCGGCATGCGCGTGATGCGCTGCCCTTCTTCCGAGGGCAGGGCGAGGCGCAAGGCTTCCTGGCCGATTTCCGACAGGTCCGCCGGCTCGCCGATGAGTCGATTGCCCAAGCGGCCGATGAAGTTGGTGGCGAGGTCGCTCCCTCGCAGAGAAGCGGAGAGATAAATCACGCGGGCGATTTCCGGCCGCGATTCGAAAATGAGAGCATCTTTCATCATTTGCAGCGTTTCGGGCGACAGGGGCGTCCTTTCCGGCGGGGTGGGGAAGTAAGCCTTCCACAAGTCCAGGCCGCTGTCGGTGATGAGGACGCGCGCAATCATCCCACCCATGCTGTGGCCGACTACGATCAGGCGTTTTTGGTTCGGATAGCGGGCCTGGATGGCGTCCAATTGGTCGCGCAGCAGGGCGGCCATCATCGGGTACGGATAGCCCGTGGGATAGCTGAAGAACCAAACCTGGTAATGGCGCCGAATCGTTTCGTCGCCGCGCAATCCCTCGATCATCGGCGCCCAAGTTGCCTGTGAATCGCCCAGTCCGTGGATGAACAACACCGGGATCTTGGAAGGGTCGAACGGTTGAAGACGCGCGAGTCGAGTCGATGCCTTGAATTCCTCGGGCCGGAACATTCGTTTCAATTCGACTCTCCGGGGGTTCAACTCGGCCAAGGCCAGCCCAATCGGAGCGGTGAAATCAGCGGCCAACGGCCACGAGCGGCCCTTGAACGAGACGTCCTCGGTGGCCAGGGGGTCGAGCAGCGAGGTCCGGCACTGCCGCCCGTTGAAGTGGACCACGGCGGTCAGGCCATAGTAAATGTATCGGCCCTGGGCAAAGGGGTCGATGGTCGTGGGATCGAACCCGCGGCTGGTGACCACCAAGGGAGCTCCCAATCCATCCTTGAGGGTGCGGTCACTGACCAGACGTCCACGAAAATGATAGCGGTCGGCCGGTCGGATGCTGAAAAGGGCGGGGTCATGATCGGGATGATCGGTGGCATCGTAGGTGAATAGCCATTCACCTTGGGCGCCGGGGCATCGGATCGGCGCCTTCCACGGTTCCAAATTCCACTGGCTGACCACTTCCACGGCCCGCGCGACGGCGAAATTGTAATCCGCCCGCGCCGCCACATCTTCCGGATTGGCCTGAAGCGACTGGACCGCCAGGGCGGCGGCATCGAGAAATCCTCCGATTTGCTGTTCGGGGGTCAGCGACCGGGCCTCCCGGGTATCGGCAATCCGCTGGCCGGCGGGGGTGTCGGCCGGGTGGCGCAGGGGAGGCGTCGTCACCCTCGAGTAGATTTGACAGCCAGTCGTCGCCAAGGTGAGCGTGAGTGCCACCCACCGGAGCAGAGGCAGGATCATCGGGGAATGCGGCGAAGGGGCGGACGGACGCGGCTGGAGCATGGGCAGAAAATGGGGCAAGAGTACCATTCGAAATCCGCGAAGGTGAAGAAATATCCACGAGCAAATCGGCACACTCGAATGCGTTGACGAAACTCTGGAGATCCGTTATCCACACAAATCTATGAATCGACGCACCTCCATCCTCACCGGCCTATCCGCGGCGACCACCCTGGGCGCCCTCTCGTCCTCGGCCGAGGACAAAGACACGCAGCCCGCCAATCCGAATCTCGAAAAGATCCGGGCCGTGCTCAAAGCGCACGATGACGCCATGACCAATCATAATATAGAGGGGGTGCTGGCCTCGCTTTCTCCCAAGGCGGTCATCATGGGCACCGGGCCGGGCGAGATTTGGAGCGGTCCGGAAGAAATCAAGGACGCCTATTCGCACTTTTTCGCCGACTTTGACAAGGGTGAGCAGCAGTTCACCTACCACGTTCGCATGGGCGAACTATCCGCCGAGATGGGCTGGCTTTTCACCTCTGGCGAGGTCCGTGGAAAGAAGGGCGGCAAGGAGTACGCGTTTCCGCTCAACGTCTCGGTCACCGTTTCCAAGGCCACCGGTGATTGGAAAATCGCCGCTCTTCACTTCTCGACGCTCACAGCTGACGCGGCAGCGAAGTAGATCTCAAACCTCCAATAAATTTCATCCATGAGCGACGAATCATCCCATTCGGCCGAGCCTTACACCGAACCCGCCGAAGTCCAGGACCGACGACATTTCCTGCAGGGACTGGGCAAATGGTCCGGCGCGGCCATCAGCGCGGCCATCGTGGGCGGCTGGCTGACCACGGCGCCCACCGCGCAAGGGGCGAGCTGGATCAACCGCCGGGGAGTGGTCGGTCCGCGCCGCGGCTCGTGGATCAATCGTCCTGGAGGGGCCGGCTGGATCAACCGACCGGGTGGCTGGATCAACCGACCGGGTAGCTGGATCAACGGTCGCGTGGGCGGAGGGTCATGGATCAACCGTCGGTAACGCCGGCCACGTTCGCGAGTCCTCCGGAGGCGGCGGCCCGAGCTATGGCCCTGGCCGTCCTGCCCGCCGCCCTCGCCGAGCCATACGGCGACGGCCCCTTTATCGTCGTCGTCCGGACCAGCGAGGAATTTTCCCGCTGGCTGCGCGACCCACTTCCCGGAGCGGAGGGGTTGCAAGTCGAGGGATTGATGGGGGAGTCGGATCCTTGGTTGCTCGCGGCCCAAGGGATGCTTCCCATCCCGCTCGACGTGGTGCTCGACGATCCCGCGACCGAGTATTCGGCACTTTACCGCCTCGTCGATGTGCGCAACGCGCGTGACGTGCGCGTCACCATCCCGGCCCGATCTGGATTTCTCAAGGCCGTGCGTCTGGCCGTCTCGCTGCAACTCCCGGTTCGCCTGCTTCCCGGACAGCCGGACTCGGAAACCCTGGTCGAACTTTCACAGGCGCTGGAGTTTTATCTGCGCGACCCCATGGTGGAAACTCCCATCGAATTCTTCCATTCCACCCTCGCCGTTTTTCGCGGTCTGGATGACGGCTCCCTGTGGTCGTTCCTCGAACACGATCCCGCCGAGGTTTCTCCGCGGGATGCCGCAGGCCAGCCACTCCTCGCGTCCGACTTTGTGGAGTCGCATTTCGGCCGTCTGCTGGCTGACGGTGCCGAGTGCGCCAGTTGCCGATGGCAATCGCTGTGTCGCGGGTATTTCAAGCACCCGAACCCCGCTTACGAGTGCGCCGGTATCAAGGGCCTTTTGTCGGCCTTGGAAGCCGCCGCCAACGAGATCACCGGCGACCTTGCCGCCTGGGAACCCGCGCTACCCCATGAATAACCGGGTTTTCAGCGTCATCCTTCTGCCGACGGCCGAATGCAATGTGGCCTGCACCTATTGCTTCGAGCACAAGGAACCTCACCGGCTTTCCTTGCTCATGGTCCCGCTGCTGACAAAACAACTGCTCGACCACCTCGAGCATGAGGGGATCGAGGAATGCGAAATCTACTGGCAGGGCGGGGAAGTGATGATCATGGGGCCGGCGTGGTTCGTGGAAGCCGGAAAACTCATGGATGAGGCGGCCGCCGCCCGCGGCCGAAAATTCGTCCACTATCTCCAGACCAACCTTATCGGCTATTCGCGGGCCTGGAATGACGTTCTGCGCACCATGTTCGGTGGCTCGCTCGGCACGTCCATGGATTTTCCCAACCAGCATCGCCATCTCTTCAAGGGCGGAGCCGAGGGCTATACGCAGGTGTGGACTCAGCGCCTTCGCGAGGCCCAGGCCGCCGGCCTCGAGATCGGCGTGATCGCGGTGCTCCACCAAGGCAGCCTCGATGCCGGCCCCGACGCCTTTTACCGCTATTATACCGAAGAACTCCGGCTCAAAAGTTTCCAGGTCAACACGCCATTCCCCGGAGGCCCGGCCAAGGCGGTGGAAGCCGAGTTCGATCTCGACAAATCCGCCCTCGCCGAGTTCCTCACCGGCCTCTTTGACATCTGGATGGCGCACGGCCACGCCCACGGAATTTCGCTGGCCCCCTTTGATGCCCTCGTTCATCACTTCACCGGCGCGGCCTCCCGACTGCCGTGCATCTGGAAGGAGAACTGCTCGAATCAATTCATTTCCGTCGATTCCAAAGGGACGGTCGCCCAGTGCGACTGCTGGGTCACGAGCTACCCCGAATCATTTTTTGGCAATGTCTTCCGCGAGCCAAGTCTGACAGCGATGTTGCGCACCAGCCCGGCCCGGCGCGAGTTCGTCGAGCGCCCGCGGCACCTGGTGGAACATGAGGACTGCCTCTCATGTCGGTTTCTCTCCATCTGTCATGGCGGCTGTCCGGTGCGCACCTACAGCGCCCTGGGCACCATGCTCGCCAAAGACCCTTACTGCGAAGTCTATAAAGCGATTTTCGCCCGCGCTGAATTCCACGGCCGCACCCTGCTGCGCCGTCATTCCCCGACGCTTACTCACTCCCTTTCTTCTTAAACATGTCCCTGCTGAATCGCTTGCACGGCGTCGGCCTGCTCATCGGCGCCGTTTTTTTTGCTTTCTCGCTCACACCGTCGCTGCTGCCGCGACCGTTTCTGATTCAAGGACTGATCAGCGGCCTGTCGCTCTCTGCGGGTTATGGATTGGGCGTGGGCCTGGCGTGGCTCTGGTCTTTCCTGCAACTGAGGATGCCCAAGCCCGAAGTGTCACGCTGGGCGATGCGAGTGGGCGCGGCGGGATGCCTGATTTTGGTTGGGAGCTTTTTGTGGCGGGCCTCACGCTGGCAGGCGTCCCTGCGCGAATTGATGGGTTTGGAATCCTCATCGACGCTCCCGCCGATCTTGGTGGTACCGGTGGCGGCCCTCGTCTTCCTCCTTCTGCTCGGATTGGCCAAATGTTTCCGCTGGGTGGTCGGCCTCGTCTCGTCGCGGCTTGAGCGCCATGTCCCCAAGCGCATTTCCCGAATGGCCGCCTGGGGCGTGGCCTTCATCCTGTTCTGGGGGATCATCAACGGCTTGCTCGTGAGGATGGCGATGCGGGTGATCGACCGGTCGTTCCAACACCTCGACGCCTTAATCGAGGACGACCTGCCGCTGCCGCAACGCCCGGAGCAAACCGGAAGCGCCCCCTCGCTCGTGGCGTGGGATGACTTGGGCCGGCAAGGACGCCGCTTTGTGGCCGGTGGTCCCACCGCGGAGGACCTCACCGCCTTCTTCGGAAAGCCGACGCCGGCGCCCATCCGCGTTTACGTCGGGCTCAATTCGGCCGATTCCCCGGAGAAACGCGCTCAGTTGGCGCTGAAAGAGCTGGTCCGCGCGGGCGGATTTGATCGCTCGGTTCTGGTGCTGGTCACTCCCACCGGAACGGGATGGGTGGACCCGGGATCTCAGGACACCGTGGAGTACCTCCACCGAGGTGACATCGCCTCCGTAGCCGCGCAGTATTCCTATCTGAACAGTCCGCTCGCCCTGCTCACCGATGCCGCTTACGGCGCGGAAACCGCCAAACTCATGTTCGCTACGATTTACGGCCACTGGCGCTCTCTGCCAAAGACCGATCGACCCAGGCTCTTCCTCAGCGGCCTCAGTCTGGGATCTTTAAACTCGGACTTGTCCTTCACCCTCTACGACATCATCGACGATCCGTTTTCAGGAGCGCTGTGGAGCGGCCCTCCCTTCCGCCACGAAACCTGGGTTCACGCAAAGACGCACCGCGATGCGGGATCCTCCGCCTGGCTGCCCCAGTTCCGCAACGGGAATGTCATACGATTCATGAACCATCATGATTCCGCGCCCCAGAGCGACGGCTGGGGTTCCTTCCGCATCATTTTCCTCCAGTATCCGAGCGATCCCATCACGTTCTTCAACCCCCAGTCGGCCTGGCGGCAACCCGACTGGATGGACCTCCCGAGGGGACCCGATGTCTCTCCGGAGTTGCGCTGGTTCCCTGTCGTCACCATGCTCCAAGTCGCCGCCGACATGATGGTCGGCACCGCCCCCGCCGGATTCGGCCACGAATACGCCCCCGCCGATTACCTCGAAGCTTGGCGCGCCCTCTCCGACCCTCCCGACTGGAGTGAAAGCGAGTCGGCGCGCCTCCGAGATCACCTGAAGCAGAAAGCCGCCAAGGACACGGACTGAGGCGAAGGAGTCGCCCGACGTGGGAGACCGTGCCTCACTGGGAGGGGCGGGATGCGCGTCGTGGGTTGCCACAACGCGACGGCGATCTTTTCGCCTTCCATCCGTGCTACACCGAACGCTCAGCGGCGGAAATTTGCCGGCGCATAAAATCCCCAAACTTCAGCCAAAGCAGCGTCAGCGTCTCCTGCATCCGGCCACTCCGCCAGCAGGCACGGGCCTTGTCTGTTCGACTGGCCGGAGAAAGGGGGACGTCCGCGGGGCGCTCCGCGGCATCCGAAAAACCACAAAGCGCCGTGTCAGGGAGCACCCGGCTGTAGTTCACAGCGCTTGCCGGCCGTGCTTAAGCCACCTCCACTCCATTTGCGATGTTGGTGTCAGGTTTGTCCGTGCCTGCCTTGACGGTGTAACGGCCCGCCGCATAGACGCGCGGGACGAAGCTCTCCGTCCGCGAACGCACGGTGTAGAGGATTTCACCGGTGGCTTCGGCGATGACTTGAACGACGGGCATCGGCACGCCTGCCAGTTTAACCGCCGGAAGCCGCGCGTGGACCATGCGGCCGTCGTGTGTCTCCATCGCCACGGTGATGGGCCAGCCGGGAAACTGCGCCTTGTCGCCCCGCTTCGCGTCGGCGAAGCGAGGCCAGCACTCGAAGGTGATGGTGCGCTTCGCTTTGCGGAAGCGTGCGATGCCGTAGCCGTCGGCGCGTTGTTTTTCGTAGGCAATGGCGGGCGGATTCGCGTAGGCGAGCATCGAGAGTTTGTTGCCGAGGCCATCATGGAAATCGCCCGTCCATGGGAGCGGACTGCCGGGCACGGGGTTCGGACCGGCTTGCTCCTCGGGCGGATGCCACCAGCGGCCGTAAATGGTGTTCACGAGGGCGGGGCTGGTAAAACCGTAGGGGCCGTCGCCGAATTCGCGGATGCCGTGCTTCACGACCACGGCGAGGTGCTGATCGCCGCAAAGATGCACGGCCCACGCGCGGCGGATTTCCTCGAGCGCGAGGGTGCGCTTCGTTTGCGGCCAGCCATTGCAATCGAGGTCGGCGAGCAGGCTGTCGTTACGCCCGCCGTGCCTGTGAACGGCGCCACAGAACGCCGTCTGGGAAAGCACGCACTTCATTTCCGCGCCGGACCAGTCCTGCGCCCAGGCGCGGAGAAACTTCTCCTGCCGCTCGCCGAGCAGCTGCAGGCCCGGCAGGTCAATGGCCTTCGGCTCGTAGGTCGGGTCGTTGATGTGGTCGGGGCGCGGACCCCTCTGTGGAATCTTCCCCGCCGGACCGCTCTTGAACTTGCGGTCTTCGAGAATAGCGAAGTCCACGCCCCCGATCGTGAGCCGCGTGAAATAGACGCCGATGCCGCGCTCGACGGGCGCTGGGAAAATCTTGGACACCCACTTTCTCGAACTGGGGAAGTCTAGGGCATCCGGCGGTTGTCCCGCCTTTCCATGCTCTTCCCGGGAATCCGATAGGTTCGGCAGGCGGGACCGCCGAATTTGTGGGTGTCCTATATCCGTTTCCTATATCCGTTCTGGGGGGATGAGTAGCGGGTGGCCTGGGACGCGGCCCCGTTTCAACCGCTTTCCAAGAAGGCAAAAGGTCGCGACTGTGGATTGACGTTTTGGCATTAGTTGTCAATAGTTGTCAAGTATGAACGTCGCACTCACCGCCCACTGGGAAGGCTTTATCCGCCAAATGATCGAGTCCGGCCGCTACAACAACGCCTCGGAGGTCGTCCGTGCGGCCTTGCGGAGGCTGCAGGAGGTCGAGGGGGAAAACTTCCCGGCCGGCAGCCTCCAGCACCTCTATACCAAGGCCGAAAACGATGCGGAATCGAAGCTGGCCCGCAAACTCCGCGCCCCGACTCCCTCGGAGGTATGAAGCCGTGGGACATCTACACCTACGACTTCGGCGACGCCGGGACGCACCCGGCGGTCATCGTCTCACATCCTGACCGTGTGGCCAGAGCCGAGTGGGTGAATGTCCTCTTCTGCACCTCCCAGCGGGCCAACCGCCCGCCCAAGGAAACCGAAGTCCGGCTCAACGGAGCCGACGGTCTCGACTGGGAGACGCTCTGCCGCTGCGATGCGCTTTGGCTCGTGGAGAAAAGTAAGCTGACCCGGAAGCGGGGCTCGGTCGCCACCGTCCGTCGCCGACAAATCGTGGACAAGATCAACGCCAGCATGGGCTGGAAGCTGGTGTAGCCAAGGTTCAAAGAGCGGCCTGGGGAAAGTCTAGGGCATCCGGCGGTTGTCCCGCCTTTCCATGCTCTTCCCGGGAATCCGATAGGTTCGACAGGCGGGACCGCCGAATTTGTGGGTGTCCTAAATCTTTACGCCGCGCTCATGCGCATGACCAGCGATCCAAAGCAAGATTTCTGATAGATGCTCGCGGCCGGCGACGTTGAGTGAAGGTCACGCGTCTTGCTCTGTCTCTCCCACTATTGTTTCCCCTTTTCTTCCCATGCCCATCCGCGCCGTCATCCAGCCGTATCTGCACATCCACCAAGGATTCTGCCACCCGGATTGGGAAGGCATGGCCGATGTGATCGAGGGGCAGTTTCCTGAATCCAGCTGGTCCGAGGCCTGGGTGTCAGCGGCCCGCGCTTGGCTCGAACGCCTTGGCGAGGCACTCGGCCCATCCTACCACGTCCACGAAACATCCCATTTTCTCCTTCTGACCGAGGCGAGGCCCAGCGTCAGCCGCGATGCCTGCACTTTCTGTGAATCATCACTGCAAAGGATTCAGAAAACCTTCCGTGGTCTGGGTTGCGATTCCTGGTACGGCAAACATGTCGTCCTTATGTTTGGCCAAGTGGATGACTACTACCGCTACATCCTCTACTTTTATCCCGACGGAAACCATCCCATGAGCGGCGGCGTCTGTCTCGACAGCCGGGGATACCAACACATCGCCCTGCCCACCCCCGACTACGCGTCCTACCGCACGGCCCTCGTCCACGAACTCACCCATGCGTATCTCAGCCGCTTCACGATGCCCGTGTGGCTCGATGAAGCCCTCGCCATGCGCATGGAACTCGCCGTCTGCGGCACCAACAACCATCCGCTCGACCGCGAACTGCGAGACCGTCACCTGGCTCACTGGAATCCGACCACCATCCAGGAATTCTGGAGCGGTGCCTCGTGGCGGATTTCGGGCGACAGCTCGGAACTGAGCTACAGCCTGGCTCTCCTCCTCTGGCAAACCATCGAATCCGAAATCAACCCGCCTCCCGAGGCTCTCAACGCCTTCCTCGGCACCGCTCATCGAGACAATGCCGGAGAAGAGTCGGCTCAGATTTACTTCGACCTTGGGCTCGGCGACCTGGTCGCGGACTTCCTCGGTCCGGGAGAATGGGAACCCAGGCCCGAAAGGTGGAACCATCAATCCGAAACGACCGGCGATACCGCTTGATGGGGCTACGCCAAGATGCATCAAGTCGGCAGCACATCATCTTGCAGACGGAAACGCCTGAGCACCAACGCCTGGCCGTGCATCGAGCAAAGCGTCCGCGACACCCGCGCACACAACCCCGTTTGTTCACTTCGGACGCCAAGCCGGAGCTTATTGGGGCCGATAGATCATGATCTCACCCGAGACAAGCCCATTCAGATCCAGTTCGGCTTCCTTCACGGTTTTCCTCCCTCCCCAGTTCTGCTCCGCAATGGTGACGGTGGATCTGCGGCCGGCCTTCACCACGACAGATGTGTGCTCCGGGCCGGTATAGTTGCCATTTCTGAATCTGGCGCTGCGGTATTCCACAATGTCTCCCGGCTGAGGTTTTTCCATTTTGAGATTCAACTGCCGCCCCCACACCCGGATATCTTCGCCGGGGCGCTTGAGGCCACACGCCTGGAAGGCTTCGTCGGCTAGAGTCCAGCACTCACCGTTTCCGACCTGCTGGTCGAGCTTTGACTTGCAGAATTCCACTGTTTTCACCGGTATTTCGGCAGCGCGCTTCTTTGCGGCTTCTTCCTCGGCTGACTTCTTTTTCGCAGCGGCCTGCCCGGCCACCCAGTTGGTCACCCAGAGCTTGTCGTCGGCGGAGAGCCGGGCCAGTTCGATCTGAAACTTTTTGCCCGTCTTCAACTTCACCGTGATTGATGTCTCTCCGGCTTCGAGCATTTCGGCGGAAACTTTTCTGCCTTCCACATCCGTGAAAACGTGGTATTCCGGTGGCTGTAGCAGCTGGCCGTGAGAATGTGCGACTGCCAAATGCAGTGCACCCAGCACAGAGAGGAGAGTGAGAGACCGCATTGACCATCCAAACTATGACCCGGTCACAGTCTGTCAATCTCATCACGGCACCCGTCCTCGCAAGCGAAGTGGAGTCCTGGAACACCCACTGTCCACGCTGGGTGAAGCAGGGGGCATCCAGTCTCGGACGCCGGTCCACCTTAGGGCGACGGCTTGACAGCTTGGACCACGCTCCGCGCTTCCTGCTCCGTGAAGTTCCCGGAAATGGCGATCGAACGACCGATTCGATCGCGAACCGTTGGTGCCATCAAGACGACGCCGTCCACCACGATGGCCAGACGCCGACCGACATGCTGCGCGGTGAATGCCTCGAATCGCCGCCCAGCCTCCGGCTTCAACTCGACACGAATCGACCAACGACTGTCGCCGGTTTCTGGTTCCTCGGGGGCCGCCGATGCCACGTCGGCGGAGGTTATTACGATTGGCTTTTCGATATTGAGGAATGTGGCATCCACTCCGGTCGCGGCTTTCTCGGGAAGTCTTTCGGTGTTCGGTCCGGCCGTGTCGCTCACCAGGCGGATGCTGAACGCGGCTGTGGGTGCGGTTGAGGCATCAGGTTCGGCTTCACGATCCGCGGTTGGGTTGGATTGTTCTGCTTCCGCGTGGTGGCCGCGTGCGGCATCTCGCACCACCAATTGTCTCTGGTCTCGCGGACCTGTCGGAACCATCACTCGCACGCGCGAAAAGCCATGGTCGATCAATCCATTGAGCGTTCCTTCTAGTGTGGAACCCTTTTCGACGTACCCAAAAAAGCGGCGGTCCACCAGGAACGACGTCAGCTCGTAGCAGGAGAATCTCTCGGCATCGAAGGCAAAATTGAAATAGTCGCCACGCCTAACCTTGGCATAAAGGACCGCGGCATTCCCCGGCGCGCCCTCCCACAGATCTTCGTACACACCGGCTTGGTGCACCGTGGAAAGATTCCAATCAATGCGGGCCACTCCAGAGCGAATGTTCACCAAGAACGCGTGTGCTCGAGCCGATACAGGGAGGTAAACCAAGATTTTGGCGAACCAGCTACCATCAGGCAGGCGATTGGCCATCATCAATCCCTTGTCCGATTCGCTGAACCCTCCTGGCACAGCGTTTGGTTCGGCCGGCAATGGATGGCGTTGGAAGAATTGTTCCAGTTCCTCACGCCCCTCGTCGGGCAAGTCCAGAAGCGAGAGACGAACATCGAGTTCCTCGGTGCGCAAAAACTTCAGAACGGTTGCACTGGCCAGTCGGATCGCTCCATCCCTGTCGAGGACGTCTGCGATCGCGGAACCGGATACGGCAGTGTGAGGGGTAGGGCCAGGCGCCGAACCGTTCCGCTCATCAATCCGTGGTGCAACCTTGCGGATCGCCTCCCGCACATCCTCCGGCGCGCCGCCGAAATCGGCGGGAGCGTCGGCGCGTGGCCACGCTGATTCTTTCGCTTCGCCGAGCGTGGAAAAATCGATCATTCTGATTCTTTTGCTTTCGACGATCCACAGGGCGTGGACGGATCGGGAGAGCACGAAAGTAGGCAGCGAAAAGTCCTTGGGATCGGCGCTACGGGGCATGGCGATGTCCGCTTTGCCGTCGGCGGTGGCGCCGCGGGCCTTTTCCCAGGTGATCCAGGCGTAGTTGGTGTATCCCTCGGCGCTGCCGATTTGCGAGAGGTTGAGGATGGCTCCGTGGCCGAGGTTGTAGCTGCCAAGTCGGTCGGTGACGATGGGTGGTCGCGGGCCTTCGGGAGGCGCCGGGGTGACGCGAAAGGTCACCGGGCCGGTGGTCAGGCGCTCGGTGCCGCTGGGCGAAACCGCCACTTCCCACACACAGGTCACTTCGTCGCCCGGATCGGCCCACAATTCGGCCCCGAGTTCGGCGCGTCCATAGCGCTCGGCAAATTCAGCATTACCGATCCCCACACCGTGGGCCGGGACTTCCCGGCTTTCGCCCGGCTGAAGCGTGATCGTTTCCTGCGGGGTGATGCCGGTGAACCAGGTGGTGCGCACCTCAATGGGCGACCAGTCGGCGCGCGTCGCCTTCCATGTGTCCAACTGACGCCACGCGTCGGTGGAGAACGTGATGGCGGCGGGGCCGTCGTTGTAGAACCAGACGGCGCATTTCACGATCTCGCCGATCGCGTACTCCTGGCGCTGTGGGCTCAGCACCCAGGCGACCCGCAACCCGTCCTCACGCGGCGGCCCCAGCGCAAGCTGGGTGGATTTGATTTTAACCATCTTCGGTGCTGGTGGAGTATGCGCCTCGGGCGTGATGGATGGGTGTTTCGCTCGTGGCAATCCGAACGCCGCACGCACCCCGGGGGGCATGTCGCCGTAGCCGTCCGTGGGTGTGGTGGCCGGCCACGACCCCGCATCACGCAACGCACTTCCTGAGAAGTCCAGTTTTTGGACGGTTGGTCCGTTCACATACCACAATCGACGGTTGCCCTCGTCCCAGGCCGCGAGGTATCCGAGATCGGGACGGGCGACGAGCCATTCGCCAACGAGCGTCGGCCAGTGGCCGGCGGCGTCCACGACAAACGAGTGCGATCCGGTCATGCCCGGTGCGGGACGGCTGAGGACAATGCGGTCCGGTTTGAATTGGATGCGGTCGAGGCGCCGGTCTTCGCGCACATCCCCGGGCCTGGCGGTGCCAATGGCCGGCTCGGTGAGCCGCACCGGCAGGGCGGCGGCGTGCAGGGTGCCGGTCCATTCTCCCAGCCCCGGCGCGATGCTGGGATTTCCGGTAAACGTGTTGGCCGGCGCCCCGTGGAATCGCCCGATGTGGTGAACGAGTTCCAATACGTAATCGCCCGGCTTGGCGATAAATCCCGAATCGTACCCCAGGAGGGCACCGGAGGCCGAACCATCTGGATTCGCGTAGACCGTCTGCAGCGGCCGCGATTGCAGCTCGATAAACTGCCCCGGCTCCAGCCGCGCCCGGATCGCCACCATCGGCCATCGATAGGTCGCGATATGCGGGATGCGGGCGCCGTCCGCGCGCACGAGCGTCCCCTCAATACCCTCGTTGAATGGCCCGGTGGCACTGAGCTGAATCGTCTTCGTACCGTCATTGTGAATAAATTGCTTCAGTGGCAACGGCTGTCCGGTCGGCACGCTGGCGCCGGGCATCAGGCCACCCAACCCGAGGCGCAGACCCGATGCATTCGGTTCCCCCCAGACGATGTCGCTGGCGGATGCATCCAGCGATTTGCCGGCGTAATATCCGCTGTCTGGCACCAAGACGCGGCTCTGGTCCCATCGAGCCCGTTCGTCCGCCGTGTCCCACCACGCCTGGGCGCGGGCGATCACCGCCGCCAACGACGCCTCATCCGTTCCTGTGCCCGCCTCGCGGGGCACTTGGTACAGGGCGGCATCGAACTCATGGCGGTCAAAGGTCACCCAGATGACTCTGCCGCGGCTCAGATCGTTGGTCTGTTCTTCGTAATCATGATTTCGCAGCGTCAACAACGCCGGCCGGGCCGGATCCCACGCGTACCAAATCCGCAATTCGTTTGCGGTGGTCGCCACGGGAAGGGTGAGTGTGCCTTCCCGTGCGGTCGCTTCACTGGCCAAGCTGAACGCCTTCGGCGCCACTAAAAAGATCGGCGCCGCCCCCACCGGCTCCAGCACTACTCCGTGATACCCGCCGCTTTCAAAACGACGGACCCCGCCAGTGGGCAAGTTCGCCCCCTCCCCAAACGGGCCACAACCAGCCGCCTGGCAGACGGCGCGGATCGGCTCGACCGCCTCCAGCGTGGCGTCGAGTGGAAGGCTCACCGTGACCCGCGGCACCATTGCTTTCCCAACCAGCCAAGCGCCGCGTTGTGCTGTCCACTCGGCTCGCAGGGCGACCAGGGTGTCGGCCAATGATTCAGGTCCGCACGAGCGTTTCAGTTCGTGGATCGTGACCACGATCTCGCCATCCTGTGGCACCGTGACGTGAATGTTTTGCACGGCAGCCAAATCCACCCGGTCCCGCTCCCCGGCGGCGGCCCATGAGTGTATCCTCGAGGCCACACGGCCACCCTTGGGCACTTCCATGTGCGCGGCCAGCTGGTACACGACCGCCGGCGACGGCCCGTCGACTTCCGGCCAGCCGTCTTGATAGTAGTCCTCGAGAATGTGCGACGGGTCGGAGAAATCGATGCGTTTCAGCTGGTTGGCGACCGGCCGGCCATCCGGCGAGTTCTCCGCGCTGCCCAG
>JBJXFS010000303.1:0-15983 GCA_046155625.1 Verrucomicrobiales bacterium
CTCCCCCCCTCGCCCTCATGGATGACTTCCGCTGGTCACCGGAGAAGGCGATCAAGGCGGCGGCTGAGCAGTACACCGAGGAGACCGCTCGCCTATTCGTCTTTCCTTCCGCTCTCCTGCCGGATGCGGAACTCATGGAGCGCACCACAGGCGATCGGCGTCCTTATCCCGACCCGCTGGACGTGGGTGCATGGCTGGGGTCGCCGCTCGCGCTCCGACTCTTAAAGAAGACGGAAGACGCAGCAGTGCTGAAGGGGATCGAAGCCAAGCCTGACCCCGAAACCCCGCGCGCACTCTACTCCAAGTACATGCAGTGCCTCGGCAAGCTCCTCGAGGCCCCGGAGCCCGGCGCGCCACCGTTCATGAGCACCACGGCCTGGGAGCGAAAGTCGTTGAATACCGCCCTCGCCGGCTGGGCTCTCATGCGCCACACCTGGGCGCTGCAGGCGAAAGAAAACGCTTCGTATTTTCCCGCCGCGAGGCCCTATCCCGGCTTTGTCGAGCCGTGCCCCGCCTTCTTCCAGGCACTGAGCCAGCTCATTCTGCAAACGGTGGAGCGCTTTGAAGAGCTGGACGCACTCGCGCCTTCCCCGCAGTTGTTTGCCGCGGAAGCCGCCGCCCTCATCCCCATGGTGGAGCGAGAGTCGGAAGCTCTGCGACGCCGCATGGAACCCTGGTTGAAGCGCCAGCCGCAACGGGGAGAACTCACCGAGACGGAGCAGGCGCAGATCGAGAAGGACAGTGCCGCCTCAGAAGAGCTCTGTGCCGCGCTCAAACCCGTAGCTGAAGTCGTGGAAGGCGTGGCCTACAACATTCCCGGACCTCGGGTCACCGGCGTGTACGATGTGGATAATCTCCTCGCCAGTCTGCGTGAAGCCGCAGCCAGCAAACGGACCGCCGCCTTCCTGACAGCGCAGCGTGAGAACGGCACCCCCACCTTGCGCAGCCGCTGGCTGCGGTTGCTCTCCGTCACCCAAAAGCTGGAAACCCGCGCGCACCGCCAGCTCCGCGGCATCGAACCGGACAATGGGGAGGCTAAATTTATCGTGGACTACGGGGAAATCCTCGGCGGCATCCTGTTTTACGATGGGAACTCCTATCACAATCCCCGGGACGATGCCCCCCTCGCCGCCGCTGTTTTCAATCAGGCCGGCGGCCAATTCCTTATCGCCGGCACCGGCAGACCCCGGGAAATCCGCGTGCTCTATCCTTGGAAAGGAAAGGAAATCCTCTGCCGCGGCGCCATCCTCCCGTTCCATGCCGACATGTCCGCCACCCACCTCACCGACCAGGAATGGCGCGCCCGCCTCGACTCAGAAATGCCCCCTGCCACCCCCGCTTGGCTTCGCCCCATCCTCTCCCCCGACGCTCCCGCGAAGAAGCTGGAGAAATAGCCGGTTTTCTCTTACACGATCGCCTGCTGCCAGGCCTTCCTTCTCACACTGCGAGGATACGCGAAGTTGTCGCAGAAGGCGCCTTGCGTGCCCACCACCACGGTCATGACGCCTCGGTGGCACGGATGGCTGCGCGCGCTTCGCGGGTAAGAACCCTTCCCGCCCCCCCTCACATCACCCATACACCCGTTCCCAGCGCCGCCCCCGAAGCAAATCCATATCCCCACCCCTCCCGTGTCGAGTCCGAGAAAAGCAGTGCTCTTCAACGCCTCCAAAACTCCCCAAACGGCCCGCCCATCGTATCTGTTTTATATCTGTTTTTATTCGCAAAAGGCCGCCAAAAGGCGCAAATTGCCGCTCTTCGCACTCACAGAAATCAACCTCTCCTCTGAATCATTAACCAATTAAAAACCAACACTTTAAAAGTGGTGGTCCCGGCAGGAATCGAACCTGCATCCCCGGCTTCGGAGACCGGTGCTCTATCCATTGAGCTACGGGACCGGGCAGGGTGCCGAGGAGGGGGGGTGGCAGGGCCTTGGGGTCGAAGGTGAGCGGGTGTTTCTGGGGTTGCCCGGGCGGAGAGGAAAGGAATAGTGGACGGCAGTGTATGCAACTGAAATCCCGACGAGTGGTGGTGAAATTTGGCAGCGGCATTCTGGCCCACCCGAGCGGGTTGGGGCTGGACGAGTCGCAATTCGAGCAATTGGTCTACGCGGTGAGCGGGGTGCGCAGTGCGGGGCACGAAGTGATTGTGGTGAGCAGCGGGGCGGTGGCGGCTGGGGGGATGGCGTTTGGGATGGTGTGTCGACCGGACGACACGGCGACGTTGCAGGCGTGCGCGGCGGTGGGCCAGACGCGGCTGATGCAGCGGTATGAATCGTTGCTTTCGCGGCACGGGTTGTTGGTCGCGCAGCTCCTGCTGACCAACGAAGACCTTCACCAACCGGTGCGCCGGGAGAATCTGACCAACACGCTCGAACGCCTGCTCGCGTTCAAGAACGTGATTCCCATCATCAACGAAAACGACTCGGTGGCCACCGATGAACTGAAGGTGGGCGACAACGACCGGCTCTCAGCCGGGGTGGCGCGGCTCGCCCGGGCCGATGTTCTGATTCTCCTGACCAGCGTCGACGGCCTTCTCGATGCGCAGGGACACCTGATCGAAGAAATCAACGATGTGGCGGCGGTGGGAAACCACATCCGGCCGGACAAGGGAGCGCATTCGACCGGCGGCATGGCGAGCAAGCTGGCGTCGGCGGCCGAAGCGACATCGGGCGGCATCGAGGTCGTCATCGCCCATGGTCGCAAACCCGCCCAATTGCTGGCCTTGGTCGAGGGAAAAGGCGTCGGCACGAGACTGCGGCCGGCCCGGTGACGCCCGCCGCCTCCCGCGCCCACTCTCCATCCACCGTGTGGCGCCTGTTGCTGGAAATAGAGTCGCCTTCTCCAATGAGGGGCAACGCCCAGCCCCATGCCAGACTGGACCAACGGCCCAGGAAAGCCACCCAGAAAGAAAGCGAAGGCTGAAGGCCTGCCCTATCCCGATCAGCAACTAAATTCGTTGAACCCCATGCCCTCGGTGTGCCGCAAAGTAGATGGAACGGGCCTTCAGCCCTGGTTGGTTTAATGACCGTTTTTCCCGGGCCGTTGGCCCGGGCGGGTAGAGGGTCGGGCCGTTGGCCCTACGGCAGTGGCACCTATAGTCTCCCAACGCGGGTGAGTCAGTGGCGGCTTTTCGAGCCGTTGGGGCACGAGGATCGCACTGGGAAAGTCGAGGACGAGGACGAGGACGAGCGCCCAAAGGATGGATGGCTGAAGCTGACGAGCCATCGCGTGGGCGGACAAGACCTTTTCAGGATGCTTCGTATCGTCCTCGTCCTCGTCCTCGTCCTTGTCCTCGAAAAATCCGCTCCGCGACCCGACTCGCCCCGTCCCTGGTTGCTCACCCCGTCTATCGCCTCTCACTCTCCCTTCCATCATGCTCCGACGGATTCAGACTGAATACCGAACACTGAACACCGCTCACCGCTCCCGCCCCCCCGACCGCCGACCTCCGACCGCCGACCACCGACCGCCGACCGCCGACGGCCACCACTTCCCCTCCCCTTGCGCGGGCGGCCGGCCGGTTCTAGGCTGCGCGTTCCATGCATCCAGACCTTGAATCGTTAGTCAGCGCCGGAAAACTGCCCGCCCCGGCGGCGCAAAAGCTTTCACCCCTGGAACCGGGGGCCTTTTGCCTGCACCCCAGCTGGGGGCCGGGCCGGGTGGCGGCTTGGGACCTTGCGGGTGACCGGGTGGTGGTCGATTTCGAAGGCAAGGCGGGCCACGAGCTGAAACTGGAGTTTGCGGCCAAGTCGCTGAGCCTGCTGGACCCTGGACATGTGCTGGCCAAGCGGGTGGCGGATGGGGCGGCGCTCAGCGAGCTGGCAGAGAAGCAGCCATCGGCCTTTGTGAAGCTGGTGCTGCAGAGTTATGGTGGGCGATTAATGCTGGATCAATTTGAGGCAGTAGTGAAGCCGAAGATTGTCAGCGAAGCGCGATTCAAGCCGTGGTGGGAGTCCGTCAAGAAACAATTGCGGGGGGAAAAATCGTTCGTTGTGCCTCCGAAACGGACGCTGCCACTCGAATTGCGCGACGAAGGGCTCACCCACGCCCAGGCCCTCATCGGCGATTTCACCGCCGCCAAAGACCTCAAGACCAAAGTCAAAGCGGCGGAAGCCATCATCGCCAACCTCAGCGCTTTCGCCAAAGAGCACGACTTGCTCGTCTCGGTGGTCACCGGCTTGGACGAATCTGGATCCAAGGCGCTCCGCCTCCAGCCAGCCCTCGCCTTCGAACTGCTTCTTATCCGCGATGAACTCCTGGCCCGCATGCCGGAACTGGGACCGCTCTCGGAATCCGCCCAGACGCTCTCGGGAGCGCTCAACGACGAACGCAAATCCGTCGCGGATGTCCTCAAGGCATTGCCGATCGCCCGCACCAAACAACTTCTCGCCGCCCTGCCCGCTGCCTACGGATCGTCGTGGCTCCAAGACGCCTTCGCCCGACTCAATGACAGCACCGGTCGCACCGTCAGCGAAATCGCCCGCTTCATCATCGACCAAGGCAAGTCCGAAGAACTCGTCATCCTGCTTCAAACCGGCATCCAAAACCGCAGCCTAAGCATGGACGCCCTCCAGTGGATCTGCCGCGAACGCAAGGGCGACGGCTTTGAAGTCTTCGACAGCGATTTTGCCCCCGCCTTGCTCAGCGCCCTCGAACGCGAGCATTACGAGGAAAGCAACCGCCGCACCGGACGACTGCGCGACCTCATCACCGATGACCGGGAACTGCTGGGCGACCTCGTCCTGCAACTCGACCCCAGTCAGGTCAAAACCTTCGCCCGCCGACTTTGGAGCAGCCCGGTTTTCGACGACCTGACCCGCCGTTCGCTCCTGGCCCGCGTGATCAAGGCCGCCCCCGAAGTCCAGAGCATCATTGAGCACACCGAGGACGACAGTGATGGCTCGGAAGACATCCTCATCGTCAGTACCCAAAGCTACCTCGATCGCCAGGCCGCCTACGAAAAACTCCTCAAAGAGGAGATCCCCCAGAACACCCGCGACATCGCCATCGCCCGCAGCTACGGCGACCTCCGGGAAAACTTCGAGTTCAAGTCCGCCAAGGAACAACAGCGCGTCCTCATGCGCCGCCAAAAAGTGATGGAACGCGAGATCGCCATCGCGCGCCAAACCGACTTCAAAGACGCGCCCACCCATGTCGTGTCCATCGGCACCGTGGTCGAGTTCCAAGACCCGGCCACCGGCGCCAACGAAACCACCACCATCCTCGGCGCCTGGGATACCGAACCCGCCCGCGGCATCCTCAGCTACCTGTCGGGCATGAGCAAAGCCCTGCTCGGCAAAGCCCCCGGCGAAACCGCCTCCCTGCCCGCCTCCGACGGCACCACGCGCGATGTCGTCATCACCTCCATCCGACGCTTCGCGGAATAATCCTCCTTCGCCGCCAAAAACGCCATCCTCATCGTCGAGTTCGCCAAGCAAAAACAGAACGCCGGCCTGAATCGAGTGGAGGCCGCCGTCGATGCCTGCCGCCTGCGACTCCGGCCCATCCTCATGACCCGCTTCGCGGGCATCCTCGATGTCCTCCCACTCGTTCTCGCCCAGCCCGGCCGGAAGCGCGTCGGCCTTGAGACAAAAAAAATTGGGGGTAGAAAAATTAAATGAGTGTCCACAAATCCACTTCGGCTCCTCATCTTTGTCTTAATCTTAAATCCTAATCTAAATCTAAATCTCCCCTCACTCCCCCCTCATCATCCCACCCCATGCGGCTCGCCGTCGTCATCCCGCTTTACAACCACGAGACCTTCATTGCGGAGACGTTGGAATCCGTCCTGGCCCAGTCGCGGCACGCCGCTCGTATCCTGGTTCTCGATGACGGCTCGACCGACCGGTCCCTGGAAGTGGCTCGGCGCTTTGAATCCCGCGGTGTCGAGGTCTGGACCCAGCCGAATTCTGGCGTTTCGGCCACGGTTCGCACCCTGCTTGAACGGGCCTCTGCCGACTGCGAACTCATCGCCACGCTGGACTCGGACGATCTGCTGGCACCGGACCGACTGGCCCGGACGGTCCCCCTCTTCGAGGACGATCCGCAGGTGCAGTTACTGGTGACCGGCCTGAGGCTGATCGATGCCGACGGTCATCCATTGGCGGCCGACCATCCGCGCCGCCGATGGGTCGAAGCCGTCTGGAGCCGGTGGGAGGGCGCGGACACGGATTTGGTGGCGTGGCTCGGTCAGGCCAATTTCGCGGTGAGCAACAGCAACTTTATCGCCCGCCGCGAATTCTTCCGGTCGTATCCGGCCAAACCCTATCGCTTCAGCTACGACTACTATCTTCTCCTCCGTGCCGCACTGGCCGGGGGGCTGCGCGTCCTGCCCGATCCGCTGCTCGACTATCGCCTCCATGGCGCCAATACCATGAACACCGAGCCGGCTCCCCTGCTGCGCGAGCAATTGCGACTCTGGCTTGAGTTGCACCGCGATCTGGCGCCCGATCTCCAACGCGACGTCGACTTGCGCCAGCGGTTTTACCGTCTCATGCGCGCCGCCTGGAACAATGTTTCTTCGCTCCATGCCGGCGCCCTGCAAGTTCTCCTCGCCCACTGCGCCGCCTCCCTGCCGTCAGAAGAAATCGCCGCCCTGCCCGCCTCTCTGGATTCAGCCCATTGGCCCGAGCTCACGCGCTACCCGAATGCGCCCGCTGTCAATCTGGCAACCTCCAGCTCCCCGCTCAATCCGGAAGCGGGCGCCCTGAGCGAAGCCTTGCAGTCGCTCCGCGATCAGCGTGACGAAGCGCGACGTCAAGCGGCCGCGCAAAGGGATCTCGCCCGCCTGCGTCAGAGACTGCTCTCCTCCCGGCGCGTGGCCGTCGCCCGTGCCCTCGGCCTCGGCCGCGACTTGTCCACCGATGCGGGACGAACACCCGAAGAAAAACTCGCCGCCCTGCGCGCCGCGGTGGGTCGCCACCCATGGTCCCGCCACCTCAGCGCCGATTCCTCGGCACCCACCGACTCAGCGAGTTCGGGTTAGTCGCAGCGGTAGTTCCCGGGTAGGGCGGCGCGTCCCGCCCGCCGCAGCCGGCGTCTTCGCCGGCTGGCCCGCGCGTCTCGCGCCCTGCTCCCAAACCGCTGTTGGAGGCGATCCTCACTCCCAAGGCGTCACAACGGGTGTGCCCGGTTCGTTCTCATCGATACTTTGGCGGCACTTTCTTTTTTTGTTCCCTCCAATGAAAGACAACGGCATCCAGCGAGACGTGGCCAGGCCCTCCGAAAAGGAGCGCGCACGCCACGGCCGCATAGGCGCCGGCACTTTCCTGCAAGGCGTCCGATGAAGCCAGTGCCGCCACCGTAATGGTCACCCCCAGCAACGCCAAGGCCGCCACCCGGGTGAGCAGTCCAAGCACGAATGAGACCGCCACGCCACTCAGCGTGAATGTCAATACCGTGGCAAGAACCAGTCCGGCCGGCAGGCCGGCCGCCGTTATCGCATCGCTCAATGGCCAAGCCCGCTTGGGACCAAAAAAATGGTGGTACCCAGCCCACACTTCATCCCACGCATGGAAGATGGCCAGCGACCAGGCCGTGAGCCACCGCGCGAGCAACGCCCCCACGTCGCGAAGGAGTGAAGAAGCAACTTCGGTCAATGGCGTTGGGGCAGGCATGTGGATTCGACTCCGGCAAGCCTGCTCCCAAGCCAGGCTAATGCAATCAGACATGTGATCCCAAGAAACAGAATGAGAACCACGAAATTCACAGAATACACGAATAGCTGAGGCGTTGGTCCATAATCCTAAAGACCCGGATGGGAACCACGAAAAGCACGAAACACACGGAAAACCAACGTTGCCCAATTATCACCGTCCACATGATCGATGGAGAGATCGCTTGTCCTAACTCAATGAATTTTCGTGTGTTTCGTGACTTTCGTGGTTCCAATGTCCCTTTTTGGGATAATCACCCTCCACGTGGCGGGTCACCGTGAATTTTCGTGTGGTTCGTGCATTTGGTGGTTGTTCCCGTGTCCATTTTTCGGGTGATGAGCGGCCGGCGGAGAGGCGGCCCACCGCGCACCCGGCTATTCTCCCGCCCCGGCGCGCACCACCCGCAGTTGCAAGAACCGGCGGTCGGCCGCGGTCGCGGACGGATCGACCGCCCTCACTGTCTGAATGGGCCCGTCCGAAATGACCATCAGGGGGAGCGCAACCCACGACACCAAATCGGAAGATGCCTCGGCCAAGTATTCAACGTCCGGGAGCGCCTTGGGACGCGTGAAGGTGAGAGCCAGACCATCATCGTCAAGTCCACCGCCAACCATGGGCGTAGCCGTCCAGGGATCCCCGCCCAAGCCATACTCCGTCAAATTGGTCAGCCCGTCCTGATCGGGGTCCGCATCGTCTGCGGCCAGCCCGGCCATCGTTTGCTCCTCCGAAAACTGTTGGGTCTTCCACTCTGCGATCGGTTGGCCAGTAATGGTCAGCACGCCCGTCGCCGAAGCCACGTAGTTGGGGTCGCTCACCACCGCCGACACGGCATACGTGCCATGAGCCGACGGCGGTTCCGCGTTGCCGTCGTATTCAACTTCCACCGCCAAATCAGCAGGCACCGTGGTGACCTCAACCTCCCGTGGCGATCCATCGTATGTCTGATTCAATTGGCCCAGCGTCACGAGCGCAGGCGCCGGTGTGACCGTCACCGCAGCCGTTCCCAACACCAAATCAGACGATGCCGACACCGCGAATGGACCTCCCACTACCTGCGCGGCAAACACTCCTTCGGTGTCCACATAACCCCCACCTTCGGACGACCACACGATCTGAACCGGTGTGGAGATGACGTCGCCGAACTGATCCTGGACCAACGCGGTAAACGTCTGAGTCGCCCCATACACCACCGACGCCACGGCGGGCATCACGCTCACCTGATGCACCGACGGCTCCACGGCCACATCCACCGTGCTCGTGGACGTCAGACCCGCGGCGTCGCGAACGATAACTTGGAACGAATAATTCCCGGCCATGGTGAACGTAGCCACAGTGGCCTTCGCCTCGTTGTCCCCGTTCTCGGTAAAAGTGACCGGCCGGTCAATGCTGCCCCCGGTGGCCGTCCACGTGTAGGAGAGCGCCCCCTCGCCACCGTCATCCGTCGCCGTCACCGAAAGCGCTACCGAATCGCTCGTCACCGTCAGCGGAGCCGCGGTCGCCTCGGTCACCACGCTGGGCGGCTGATTGGTCACGCCGCCCACTCCGGTCATCCTCGCGCTGTCGACATACCATCCGTCGGGGCTCGCCACCGAACTGTTGGTACCCAATCTCCAGCGCGCGCTCAGTGATTTGCCCGCGTACTTCGCCGTGTCAACCAGCGCCACGACGACTTGAGTAAAGGTGGACCCGGCGTTGCCTGACCAAGCCGGTCGGCCGGCCAGTGGATTGCGCGTACTGGGATTGCCTCCCGAATTCAGTACCACCGGATAACCGCCTTCGATGATCGCTTCGGCCGTGCCGGCATTGGTCACTTGAAACCACGCGCCGCCGTCTATTGAGAATTCCAATACGCCGCCGTCGTTTCCGCTCTCCAGGCTGTACCAGTGCCAAAAACTGAATTGCAGCCGCGATGCCTGCATGGGGATGGCGATCGGCTCACTGACCAGGTTATCCGTGTTTCGAGTCGCCGGGCCGCTGGCGAACCAGGAACTTGTCGGTGTGTGGCTTTGGAGAGTCGTCAGCGCCCAGTTCGTGGTGCCCACGCTGGCGTTGGTTGACCAATTCAGGGAGCCGGTATCGAAGTTTTGGCTCCATAACGTATCGACGACGCCAAAAGCCGCCGGCAAGATGCCTGATTGCCCATCCGGATTGGTCACCCTCAGGTTCCACAATCCCGACGCCAACCCCGTTACGTCGAGCCGAGCGCTGATCACCGTGGAACTGACCTGCATCACCTCCACCGGCACATCCGCCTGCCCGGGCAGGGTGAGGTTGACCGCGGCTCCGACGGAGAAACTGGATCCCGATATCGAGAGCTCGACCACCCCTGATTCCGCGGCCTCCGGCGTCACCGCCGCCACCTCCGGAGGCAGGGGACCAGAGGCGGTGGTACCGCTTAGAATCAGTGAATAATTCTGCGCTCCGTTGGTCAGCGTCCCAGCGAATGTGACGACGGCCTGATACATCCCGGCGACCGTCGGCGCCGCCAAGACCACCTGCTCAACTGAGTCAGTGACATTGACGCCCGTAGCGGCCGGCAGATCCATGGAGGCTTGTGTCCACGTTCCGACATAGGGCATTACATAAGGCAGGTGCTCGCCCCCGCCCGGACCGATCAGCTTCAGATTCAGATTATTGATCAGCCGCGGCGTCCTGGAGTCCGATGTGGTGGTGGAGGACCCCGCCGGGTCCGTCCAGCAGAGCGTCGCCCGGATCGGCGATACCCCGTCCCAGGCAAACAAATGCGCCCGCGACGTCACCGACGTCGAGAGTGCCCTCTCGATGACCGCCGGTCGATCGGGCACGTCATGTGACCCCTGAACCAAACCCGCCGCCGCCGCCACATTCACGAGTCCCCACCCAAATTTATAGTCCGGCCCCGGATTCCCAAGGTCGTCCGCCGTGTGAATCAACAGCCCCTTCAACGTGCTCGCCCGCATCGCCTGACCGGGAAAGAGCCTTCCGTACAACTCAATCAACAAGGCCGCTGAGCCCGTCGCGTTCGGAGCTGACATGCTCGTGCCGCTGGAGTTGATGTAGGCCGCATCCCCACCGCTCGACGCCGAGTACACCCACTCGCCGTTCGCCACGACATCAGGCTTGATCCGACCGTCGTCCGTCGGGCCCCAGGAAGAAAATCCACTCATCGACGCCCTCCCCAGGGCACGCTGCCCCCCCGAAACCGCGTCAGCCACCGAGCCCACCGTCAGCACATTCTTCGCCAGGGCGTTGAATCCAATGGTCTCGAAGCCGCCCCGGTACACGCCATCCCCCTTCGGATGCCCCGCCGGATCGTACGCCACCACCTCGCCTCCAGGAGAAAGCGCCACCATCTGGCCGGTCGTCGGAACATCGATCCGATCGTTTCCCGCGCTCCGGACCATCAAGTAATACGGAGCATTGTAGGCCAGGGAGTCCGTGTCCCGCGCAAACGTGTTGTAGCGGCCAAAATCATCCTCCACCGCGCCCGCCCCAGTCCCAGCGCCATACCACTCCCACTGCCTCCCAGACTGCCCTACATAATTCCAACCGCCCACATAATTGTAGCTGTGGTTGGAAAGATAAATCTTCCCGGCCTCGCCCGCCACCGCCGCCCCACGCGCCGTCATCTCGGATATGTCGTTGTCCCAATCGTAGGAATCAACCGCCAGCGCCGTGGCCATCCCGCGAGCGCCGGCCGTCACCCCAGTGGCCGCCAGCGTGCCCGCCACGTGCGTCGCATGATCGATCGCCCCCGCGCCGTCCATTATCTCCACCCGTCCCCCAAACTCCTGGTGGCTCGCGCGAACACCGCCGCCGTCCCACACCCCCACCGCCACCCCGCTCCCCGTCAACCCAAATGCCCCCCCGGCCAAATGATCCGCTCCCGTCGAGATCGCCGCATTCACGTTGGATGTCACCACATACACCGGCACCCCATCCCTCCAGTCCACCAGTTCCATCAACCGCCCGCCCCCCAACCGCGCCCGTTCCGGTAATCCCCTCATCCCGACCTCCCGACGCGCCGCCCGCCGACGCTCGCCCTCAATCCCCCGCATCGCCGCCACCACCCGACTCCGCTCGCCCGCATCCCGCAAGCCCCTCCCCCCCTGCAGCACCTCCGCCAACCCTGCCACCTCCCCCTGCCCCCACGCTCCGCCCCCCACGCCCACCGCATGCGCCCACACCACCCTGGCTCGCCCCCATCCGTTCATGATTCGCCAAAAAGTATCCTATCCCACCCCACCCCCACTGGACAAGACCCCTCAAACCTCCCCCAAGAGCCACCCCAAGGAAAGTTGTCCCAATCCACGTTGGTCAAGAAAACCAAAAACATTATAGTAATTGTATTTAAACTTTGTATTTTGTAAACTCATGACTCTTGGATCCCTAAAATGCCTGTCCCATAGTGGCTCCCACTGCCTCCCAGACTGCCCAACATAATGCCAACCGCCCACATAGTTGTAGCAGCACCCCAAAATGCCCGTCCCTTTGTGACTCCAACCCGATGACATCGGCTTCCTCGTTGACAACGATTTCATCTTCGGATAGGAGCTCGATTCGAGGGCCACTGCGGCGATCTCCCGCTCCACGGCACGGTGAAACAAGAATTCATCGGGCCAGGATGACCGAACACTTAAGGCAATCATCCCGTCTGCCCCACCCCTTGCCCTCATGAGATTCCTGGCCCCCTGGATCCCTTGGCTCATCCTAGTCTCGGGGGTCGCTGGCGCCGCCGACCAATGGAACCGCTACGTGCCACCCGTTGTGCCGTCGCAAACGGCCTTCCCGAATCCCAGTTATGCGCACACCGCCGTCTGGACGGGCAGCGAAGTGATCGTCTGGGGCGGCCTGAACGACCGCCAGCCGCTCAACACGGGCGGACGGCTCGCCTTGGCCACGCACACGTGGTCAGCCTTGCCCACGACGGGAGCCCCCACCGCGCGCAGCGGCCATTCCGCGGTCTGGACGGGTACGGAAATGATCGTTTGGGGAGGCACCGGGCCCGACGAATCCCGGCTCAACGATGGCGCGAGGTATTCGTTGGCCACCCATTCTTGGCAGCCGCTCCCCGCGGTCGGGGCTCCCACGGCCCGCTGGGGCCACACCGCTGTCTGGACCGGCACGGAAATGATCATTTGGGGAGGCTCGGGAGACGGCGAGTCATCGTTTGGCTCCGGAGCCCGCTACAGCCCGGCGTCCAACACTTGGCTCCCGATGAACGCCTCAGGAGCCCCGGCGGCGCGCCATTGGCACACGGCTGTCTGGACGGGAGCCGAGATGGTCGTCTGGGGAGGAGCAAGGGTGGCCGACGCGAACTGCAGTGGAGGCGGGTATTATTGCCCCCTGAGTGACGGCGCGCACTACTCTCCCGCCACCGACACTTGGCTGCCGACACCCTCCTCCGGCGCCCCCGTAGCGCGCTTCGAACACACCGTCGTCTGGACCGGCACCGAGATGATTGTTTGGGGTGGCCGCACCGATGTCACATGGGTGACCCATACAGGTGCCCGTTACAACCCGGTGACCCGGGTTTGGACCGAGACGGTTCTCGATGGAGCGCCCAGTGCACGCGTGGAACACACCGCCGTTTGGACAGGCGCCGACATGATCGTCTGGGGTGGCGGGGACGGCGTTACCAGCTCGAAGGCCGACCCCGTTTCCCAAGGGCTGGATACCGGCGCTCAATATTCTCCAACTACCAACACGTGGTCGCCCGTGGCCATGGTCAATGCCGCTCGGCCGCGCCGCGCCCACTCCGCCGTGTGGACCGGGCAATCCATGATCGTGTGCGGAGGATGGGACATCTGGAGAGACACTCTGCCGGCAGTGGCTGATTGCCGCAGTTACGTCGCCACGGACAACACCTGGAGCGGCGCCCCCACCGTGCCCGGCAATCTCTACGGAAACACGGCGGTGTGGACGGGCCGTGAGATTTTCGTCCAAGGCGAGGGCGTCGACTGGAAGATCGCCAAGAATGCCGTCTGGCGCTACCTGCCAGAGCTCCGCACGTGGGCTGGGGTGACGTCCGGCGGAGCTCCAGCCGGTCGCAAACTCGCTTCAGCCGTGTGGACCGGCAGCGAAATCATCGTCTGGGGCGGTCTCACCTTCGTCGAACACCCACGTCAGCCGCACTGGAGTGACTTCAATGACGGAGGAAGGTTTTCGACCGCCACCAACACCTGGAATCTCATTCCCGCGACCGAACTGCTCGCCTCGCGCATCAATCATAGCGCCGTGTGGACGGGCACGGAAATGATCATCTGGGGAGGAGGACGGATTCCAGCCATCGGGGGATCGCCATACAACGACGGCGCGCTGTACTCACCCGCCTCGAACTCCTGGCAACCGGTTCCCTCCGCCGGGGCGCCCGGCAATCGCCAGGGACATCTGGCCGTGTGGACCGGCACGGAAATGATCATCTGGGGCGGTTGGGGGGCCACGGAGCTACAGGGAGCCCGGTATCGCCCGATCACCAACACATGGGTTTCCATGAAGCCAATGGGATTGCCGTCCAACATATCGGGATACCGAGGCGTGTGGACGGGAACCGAATTCATCGCCCTCGCGTTCGGCAATGATCCGCCAACCACAACGCTCACGGTCGCGGGTGGTCGTTATTCCCCCTCTTCCGATACCTGGGCGCCCATGAACCTCATGGGCGCCCCGATTCACCAGTCCGGCGGATTCGCCGTCTGGACGGGAAACGAATTGATCCTCTGGGGATGGACCACCCAGGAAAACACAACCGTGCCTTCCGGCGCCCGCTACAACCCAGCCACCGACTCGTGGACCCCCATGACCTCCATCGGCTCTCCAACTTCCGGAGCTTCCGCCGTCTGGGATGGCTCTCGCATGATCGTGTTCGGCGACGCCGGTGCCGTGGGCGCCGCCTACTATACCCCGGATGTCTACGCCAACCTGGAAGTCGTCCAGACAGTCAACGAAAACGGGTCCCTCAGCCTCACGTTTTCCAGCGCCCTCGGTCGCACCTACACCCTCTGGCAAACTGACTCCCTGCTTTCAGGTGACTGGTCGGAGACCGGGCTCCCCGCCCTCGCCGGCACCGGCACCCCGCTCACCTTCACCGTCGCCGCCCCGTCGACCCCCAGTCGATTCTTTCGCGTGCAGGCCGGCCCCTAGGCGACACCTCCACCGTCGTGCGGGAATATCCGAATTCCCTGATGAATCGGGGCACGCATAATACCTTGTCCCACTGTGCCACGTTCCAGCCCCACCAACGCGTCGCAGCCGGAGCAAGGAACCTCCTGAAAAATGGAATCGGCAGGAAAGACTCTATTGTAATTATAAATATTTCGGTGACAATAACAAAACCTCCTGCCGCGTCAAATTGCCTGTCACTTTAATCGATCTCTCTCTCAGGTTGCCTGATTGTCACCCATTCGCTACAATTAACTCTACCGAACCAACAGCCTTTTTCTTCGGAGGCGCCAGGCCTGAGGTCGGGGCGACGGGTAGGGATAGTGGAGAGGCGGCGATTGCGGCGGCTCGGCGCTCGGTGACACTTTAGACACGTCCACGAACCCCGTGAAACCGAATGATGAAACTCCTGCGATCCCTTGTTGTGACTGTGGCGCTGGCCTGGCCCTGGGCGGCGTGGGCTGGCCGGTATCCTGGAGCCGGGGTCCAGGCGTTTACTAGTGCGGGTCCGATCACGAATTTGGGGGATGGGACGGTGATGGCGTCCAGCAACAACGGGAGCGACGGGAATCCGGCGGCGGTTGTGCTGGCCAATGCGCTGCGGCTGACGCAATCGGGAACGGGCAACACGCTTTCGTCCTTCAAGTTGCCCGATCTGGATTCGGGGCGGTCGGTGCAGTCTTGGGATGTCTCGCTCAAGGTGCGAATGACGGCCGCGGGCCCGCCGGCGGACGGGTGGTCATTAAATCTCGGACCGATCCCGGCGGGCACCGGCACGGGCGAGGGGGGCTTCGTGATGAGCCAGGGGCTGACGATCGCCTTTGATACCTACGACAACGGGAGTGACGCCCCCAGCATCGAGGTGTTCGCCAATGGGATTTCGGTGGGGAACTTTCCCCAGCCTTTCAGTTTCGATACGACGTTCCGGCCTTTGGTCATCCACTGGGACTCCGCCGGCCTGGACTTGACCTACACGGTTTCGGGCACGCCCGTGGTCGTCTGCACCAATTTGCCGACACCCGGCTACGTGCCTGCGGCCGGTCACACGTGTGCCTTCAGCGCCCGAACCGGGGGGGCCACTCAGGACACCATGATCGATGACCTGTTGGTGAGCACGGTGCCGCTGTCATCACTCGAGACGGGGGGACCGGTGATTTCGGAATTCGGCGCCGACAACCAAGAGATTCTG
>JBJXFS010000307.1:0-10422 GCA_046155625.1 Verrucomicrobiales bacterium
GGAATCACAGACCCATCCCCGGATACGCTTGGGTGAGGGCGGTTTCAATATATCCGAACCGTCCTTCGCGCTCGAGAAAGGTCGATCCCACCAAGGCCACCATGTCGCCCTGCTGAAACCGAAACCCTCGGAGTTCGATCCCGTCCTGCCCGATCGGGGTGGATTGCGCGGACACGGGGAACGGCCCGGTCAAAGCACAACAGAGGACGAGTGCGCCAGCGGCGATTCGGGGATGCAGCATGCGGTTATCTTGAACCACGGGCATCGCAGTCGCAACAGTCCAACGCGAGGGGGCGGCTCAGGATTCCCCCTAAGCACGCTGGTGGGCATTCAATCCACCCCACCCTTGCTGGGGACGCGGCGGGCACTAAGGATCAACTTCATGAAGTCGAATCCATGCCTTGCCGCGCCCGCTATCGAGTCAGCCGAGTCCTCCGTGCGACCAGACCAATCTCTGGAGCGTCAACTCCTCCGAAGGATCGCCAATGGGGATCGCGTCGGATTTGACGAGTTGCATGCCCGCTTTTCCGGACTGGTGTACGCCACCGTCTACCAAGTCCTGCGCGACCATCAGGATGCCGAGGATGTTTCCCAGGAAGTCTTCCTGAGCATTTGGAAAAAGGCCAAGCTGTATCATGAAAGCAAGGGCGAGCCCATGACGTGGGTGGCGTCGCTGGCTCGAAACCGCGCCATCGACCGCATCCGCGCCAAAGAACGCCGGTCCCGGCTGCGCGACGCCGTGCAGGCCGAGCCCGAGGCGGTCGCCCCAACCGCCCAACCCGATGCCGGTCAAGTGACGAGCACCCGTGAGCGCGGCGGCATCGTGCGGTCGGCCGTCATGCACCTCACGCCCGAACAACGCCAAGTCATCGAAATGGCGTATTTCGCCGGACTGAGCCAGTCGCAAATCGCCGAACGCATTGACGCGCCCCTCGGGACGGTCAAGGCGCGCATGCGCCGCGGGCTCGGCAAACTCCGCGGCCTGGTCGAGCCGAAACTGTGAGATTTCCGCTTCCCCAGCGGAGAATTCCTGACAGGGTGCGAGGATGACCTCGTTCCCTGTTCGGCACGCTTGGGGCTCCGCGTGTCTCATGCTGGCCACATGTGTGCTGGCCGCTGCCAAACCAGTCCGCGATATCAAACTTAAGGACCCGCCAGCGGCATCACAGCCCGGTCGCGGGCTCGTCTGGAAAATCGAGGGAGGCAAAACCGACGTGTTTCTGGCGGGAAGTTTCCACCTCCTCCGCCAGCAAGACCTGCCTTACCCATCCACACTGGACCAAGCGTACGACGCCTCGCGGCAACTGTGGTTTGAAGTGCCGCCCGGGGAAATGAAAAAACCCGCCGCCGCCGCCCAAGTCATGGCGCTCGGCATGCTGCCGCCTGACCAGTCGCTGCCGGATGTCATTCGCCCGGAAACCCACGCCAAGGTGAAAAAATGGGCGGAAACAAACCCATCGCTGAGCCCAGTGCTCGACCGCATGCGGCCGTGGCTCGTCGCACTCACCATCATGCTAACCGAGTACCAGGGCATGGGAGCCGGCCCGGAAAATGGCATCGAATCGCTGCTTCAAGCCCGCGCTGACAAGGACGGCAAGACCACCGGCGGCTTCGAAACCGTCGAACAACAACTCGGATTCCTCGGCGACCTCAGCGCCGAAAAACAACAGGAACTGCTCGACAAGACATTCGAGGACCTCAAGACATCCCGAGAATTGCTCACCGACATGATTGGCCACTGGCGCGCCGGGCGCGACAAGGAACTCGCCGCCCAAATGAACAAAAGTTTCGACGGCCACGAAGACCTTAAAAAACGCCTGCTCGACGACCGCAACGCCGCATGGATCGACCCCATCGAAAAATTGCTCGCCGGCGACACCCCGACCCTCGTCGTCGTCGGCGCCGGCCACCTCACCGGCAAGGCAAGCGTCGTCGAAATGCTCGAGAAAAAAGGATGGAAGCTCACCCGCCTCGAGCCGTGAGGGCCGGCAGGCCGCGCGCCACCCTCATCGGCGGCATGTCCATGGCGCCGCCACTTCGCCGCTGATTCATTTCAGGCGACACGATCGACTGTTGGCCAGGATTTATCCTTCGTGGCTTTCGCTCCCTTCGCGAGAGAACGGCGAACCATCTGAGCCACAGGCTGATTGCCCTTGGCCATCGCGAAGGGACTGGAGTTTGCGTATTTCTAGCGTGGGTACCAAAAGAGTCTCTCGTGAGGCACGGAGGTGGTGGCGCGAAGCCACGGTTACGAGCGCCTCGCGATTGTTCCATTTGTCCATTTCATACGCCGCCGGGGCTCACAGTGGCTATCCAAAAAAAATGCAATAGGGCGGCGACGGGAGGGTGGTTACAGGGCGGCGAGTTCGGCGACGAGGGCGGGGCCGCGATAGATGAGGCCGGTGTAGAGTTGGACGAGGGTGGCGCCGGCTTCGAGTTTTTGGCGGGCGTCGGCGGCGGAGAAGATGCCACCGACGCCGATGAGGGGGAGGGCGTCGCCGCATTCGCGTTTGAGAAGGCGGAGGAGGGCGGTGGATTTTTCGCGGACCGGGGCCCCGCTGAGGCCACCGGTTTCGCGGGCCAGGTCGAGGTCCTCCACGCCCTGGCGGGAGACGGTGGTATTGGAGGCGATGACGGCGTCAATTTTTTCCAAGAGGAAGAGGGCGGCCAGCGTTTGGACGTGATCGGGTTCGAGGTCGGGGGCGATTTTCACGGCGAGTGGGGTGTAGCGGCCGCTGGCTTGGGCGAGGCGATCCTGCTCCTGCTTGAGGGCTCGGAGGAGGGCGCGGAGAGCATCCTCCTGCTGCAAGTCGCGCAATCCTTTGGTGTTCGGCGATGAAATGTTCACGGCCACATAATCGGCGTGTCCCGCCGCGCCCCGCAAGCCGGCGACGTAGTCGTCGGCGGCCCGCTCGTTGGGGGTATCGAAGTTTTTCCCGATGTTGATGCCCAGCACGCCGCGCCACCGCCGCCCGGCCACATTGGCCAGCACCCGATCGAGCCCGGGGTTGTTGAATCCCATTCGATTGATCACGGCGTCGCGCTCGACCAGCCGGAAGAGGCGCGGGCGCGGGTTTCCCGGTTGCGGGCGTGGCGTCACCGTGCCGATTTCAATGTGCCCAAACCCGAGCGCCCCCAGGCCGTCCACGCAGTCGCCAGCCTTGTCCAGCCCCGCGGCCAGCCCGACCCGGTTCGGGAAATCCAGCCCCATCACCCGGATCGGCGTGCCCCCCGTGGTCGATGCCCCCAGCCACCGCGCCACCCCGCACCCCGCCGCGCCTCGCAGTCCCACCATTGTGGCATGGTGTGCCGTTTCCGCATCCAGGCGGAACAACACCGGCCGGATCCATTGATACATCGCATCCAGTGTTTCGGCCCGCATCGTCAGCCAGTCACATGCCTCGCCCACCCGCCACCGCAAGCGACAAATCGCCCGCCCCAATTAAGCTCCAAAACTTAAGGGTCGAGGCGGCTCCGCCCGCATTTCCCGATTCAGCTTTCGGCACGCCGCCTCGCAGATCTCCATCACCAGCCCTTCGCTGATTTCATAAAATACCAGCGAACCACGCCGCTCCCGCGACAACAGCCCAGCCTCATGCAACACCTTCAGCTGTCGCGATACGTTCGCCTGCGATGTGCCCAACGTCGCCTGCAATTCGTTCACATTCTTCGCACCAGACTTCAATTCCTGCAGCAGTGCCAGGCGTGTCGCATCCCCAAACGCCCGAAACACCCCAGCCAATCGCTCGAGCGACGCCCGATCAAGAGGCTCAGAAAGATGATCTTTTTGTATTGACATATGCGTATGTAATTATATACGTACCTCCATCAATCTTCAACCTTGAATACCGATGACGGCAACCGGCAATTTTATTTCTGTGATGGAAGCTTCGAAGTGGCGAGGCGAAGCGGGAGTGGTGTTTTTGGATGTGCGCACGCCGGTGGAGTATCGCGAGGTGCATGTGGGCGGGAGTCGGCTGGTGCCGTTGGACGAGCTGGATGCGGCGGGATTGGTGCGGGAGTTGGCGGGGCGGCGGGTGGTGGTGGTGTGCCGGAGTGGGGGGCGGGCGGGGCGAGCGGCGGGGCGGTTGGCGGAGGCTGGGCTGACTGGGGTGGTGGTGATTGAAGGTGGGATGGGGGCGTGGGAGTCGGCTGGTTTGCCGGTGGAGCGCGGGGCGAAGGGGATGTCGTTGGAGCGGCAGGTACGGGTGGTGGCGGGGATGCTGGTGGTATTGGGGGTGGGGCTAGGGACGTGGGGCCGCCCGGCCTTTTATGGGCTGAGCGGGTTGGTGGGAGCTGGACTGATCTTTGCCGGGGTGACGGACTGGTGTGGCATGGGATTATTGCTGGCGCGGGCGCCGTGGAACCGGGTGAGATTGGAGGCGCCGATGAAGCCGCAGGCGGGGGGGTGCGGCGTGAATTGACGGAAGCCGTCCCGAGGATTCGTTCCGTCGAAAGCGCGGCGCGATGCGACAGACTTGAATCGACGCGTCCACAACTTTAAAACCACTGCCATGTATCTCCGTCAATTCTTCGACCCCCATCTGGCACAATATGCCTATCTCGTTGGATGTCAGCGGACTGGTGAAGCACTCCTCATCGATCCGCTGCGCGACGTCGACCAATACCATGCGGTGGCTGCGGAAAACGATCTGCGAGTCACCGCAGTGGTGGAGACGCACATCCACGCGGATTTTGTGAGCGGCGCCGCGGAACTGGCGGCTGATCCGGCGGTGCGGGTGCTGGTTTCGGCGGAAGGCGGGCCCGACTGGCAGAGTGAATGGGTCAACGGCCGGGAGAATGGGGTGCGGCTGAAGAATGGCGACGTGTTCCGCGTGGGCGGTCTGGAATTTCGGGCGCTGCACACGCCCGGCCACACCCCGGAACACATGAGTTATCTGGTGACGGACCGGGGCGGCGGGGCAGACGAACCGATGGCCGCATTCACTGGCGATTTCATTTTCGTCGGCGATGTGGGTCGGCCGGACCTGCTTGAATCGGCGGCGGGTGTAGCCGGGGCGATGGAGCCGAGTGCGCGGCGGCTTTACCACAGTCTGAGGGAATTCGCGGTACTGCCCGAGTGGCTGCAGATTCTTCCCGCCCATGGAGCCGGAAGTGCGTGCGGCAAGGCTCTGGGGGCCGTCCCCGCCACCACTCTGGGGTACGAAAAACGGTTCAACAGCGCGCTGAGTCTGGCCCTGACCCGATCGGAGGACGATTTTGTGGCCGCGATTCTGGAAGGTCAGCCGGAACCACCGGCCTACTTCGCGACGATGAAACGCGTGAATAAAATCGGGTCGCCGGTTTTGGGCGCGGTGCCCCAGCCTCCACGGATGTCGATGGCGGAGGTGGTCCAACATGCCTCGAATCCCGGGGTGGTCGTGCTCGACACGCGCGGCGACCGCGCGGCGTGGCTGCATTCCCATCTGAGGGGAAGCCTGCACACGCCTCCGGCAAAATTCTCGGACTTCGCCGGTTCCTGGCTGCGTCCCGACGAAGGCGTGATTCTGCTGCTGGACGATGTCGAAGAAGCGGACGGATGGGTGCGCCAGTTGATCCGGATGGGATTTGACCTGATCAAGGGCGTCGCCGCCGCGGCGGAACTGGACGGGGCGGGAGCGGCGCTGACCGGCACACCGGTCGCCACCTTCTCCGACTTGCCCACGCTGCAAGCCGGAGCCGACCCGCCGAGCGTGCTGGACGTGCGCCGCGCCTCCGAATTCAAGCCCGGCCACATCCGCGGCGCGCAGAATATCGCCCACACGCGTCTGCGCGCCCGACTGGACGAGGTGCCCGCCGACCGCCCACTGGCTGTGCATTGCCAATCGGGCGTGCGTGCCGTGGGTGCCTGCTCGCTGCTCGAACGATCGGGACGAATCGTCATTTGCCTCAACGACGCCTGGACCAACTGCCCCGAATCGCTGCGCGGCTGACCCGCAAAGACCCGCTCCTGGCGAGTGGGCGTGGGGGACCACGAATGACCCAAGAATCACGAATTACGATGGCGTTGCGGGGCGACGGCCTTCCCGCTCATAGGCGATCCGATCGTTCTCCCCAAAAGGGGACATTGGAACAACTACGAAAAACACGAAACCCACGAAAGTTAATGGAGTTACTTATTGCCTGCGTTCTTCCAAAGTCCCCATCAGGCCGACCTCCGACTTCCGACCTCCGACCTCCGACCGCCGACTTCCGACCGCCGACCTCCGACCGCCGACTTCCGCTCCATGCCCGCTCCTGACATCCTCGCGATCCTCGCCGGCTTAGTGGTCGGGGTGTCGCTTGGATTGACGGGGGGGGGCGGGTCGATTTTCGCGGTGCCCTTGCTGGTTTATGTCCTTCATTTGGCGCCGGGTGTGGCGATCGGCCTGAGCCTGGCGATGGTTGGGCTGACGGCGGGATTTGGGGCGGGCCTGCGACTGGGAAAGGGGGAGATTGACTGGCAGGCGGGATGGGTCTTTGCGGCGGCTGGAATGTTGGTGGCTCCCGCCGGGGCTTGGCTCGGGCGGCGGCTGCCGCCGGCCGTGCTCTTGAGTGCGTTCGCCATCCTGATGCTGGTGGTTGGGATTCGGATGTGGCGCCGTCGTCCGGCCGGTGGCACGACTCCCGGTGCGTGCTTCCCGGGCGGCGGTCGCCCCGGCTGGGCGTGCTATGGGCGGCTGGCAGCCGCGGGAACGGCGGCGGGGGTACTTTCCGGGCTTTTCGGTGTGGGTGGTGGATTCATCATTGTGCCGGCGTTGCTTTATGTCACCGGGATGGGGGTGCATCGCGCCATCGCCACGTCGCTGCTGGTCATTTTGCTCATTTCGCTCGCTGGCGTGGCCGGGTCGCTGACGCCTGGGCATGACTGGCCCTGGCGACTGGCCGGCTTCTTCATGGTCGGTGGCCTCGGCGGCATGGCCGGCGGAAGCGCCATCCGCAATCGTCTCCCGCCTCGCCAACTCCAACAAGTCTTCGCCATCGCCATGTGGCTCGTCGCCGTCTTTATGCTCGCGAAAAACGTCCCCTCCCTCATCGCGGCGGGCCGGTGAGCCGCGTGATGTGCCGGAACCACGCAGGGCGTTTTCATTCTCGAGCAAGCGATTTGTACACACGAAGCGTGAGGCTCACGCCCTTCTCGGAGATCACTGTATCGGCGCGGAAGTTGCTCGACGACCAGCCTTACGCCGAAGGCGTTGGTATTCTAGGACTGCTGCGAGCATCGCAGCTCTGGCGGGCGTAAGCCCCCTCTAAACCAAGGCGTTCCGCCCGTGCTTCCCGGCGAATGCTTTCCGCAGACGGGGCGTTCCGCCCGAAGAGCTGGAATTTTTCCAGCAGTCCCAGGGCCGGAGGCTTCCAAGCGAGTTTTTGAAATATTTGGGGAATGCCTGACGTACCTCGCCATCGCCATGTCGTCGACCGACCACAGTCTACAATTCTGGCCACATGCTCCGCCGCACTGGCTGTTTCAGTCTGGCATCTATTTCGTGACGGCCTCGACGTATCATCGTGAGAAGATCTTTACTGGCTCCGATCTGCTGGATGTGGTGACGCGCCATTTGGTGGAAAGCGCCGTGGAGCATGGGTGGTCGCTAAAAGCTTGGGCGGTTCTGGCGAATCACTATCATTTTCTGGCTGAGTCGCCGGCGGGATCCGGAATCTCGCTAGGCCCGTGGCTGAGAACTTTTCACTGTCGATCCGCGACGGAAGCCAACCGTCTGTCCGGGACACCGGGGCGAAGGGTTTGGATGAACTATCGAGAAACGCGCATCACCCATCAGACATCCTATTTGGCACGGATTCGCTATGTGAACGAAAATCCTGTCCACCACGGTCTGGTGCGCTCACCGCTGTCGTATCCCTGGTGCAGTGCCACTTGGTTCGAACGGAATGCGCCACGGTCGTTCGTCGAGAGTGTGGCCCGGTTCAAGACGAATCGGATCAACGTATGGGATGAATTCTGAGTGGTTGGAACTTAGGGACTGGGGGCTTGGTCATTCTGGAACCGACCACTTTGGAACTGTCATGTTGTGGCTCGTCATTCTGGGACTGCGGCAAGCATTGCCGCTCTGGCGGGCGTAAGCCCCCTCTAAACCAAGGCGTTCCGCCCGTGATTCTCGGCGCATGCTTTTCGCAGACGGGGCGTTCCGCCCGAAGAGCTGGAATCCTTCCAGCAGTCCCAGGGCCGCTGGCTTCTTGTGGCCAATTCTTTCTGTGGAATGCGTTTCGCCGTGAGCGTGGCAAGTTTTCTGGGACTGCGGCAAGCATTGCGGCTCTGGCGGGCGTAAGCCCCCTCTAAACCAAGGCGTTCCGCCCCAAAGAGCTGGGATGCCCCCAGCAGCCGAAAGCCTTCGGCTCCGTCTGCTTTAGGCAATCTTGTTTTGTCGTTTAGAATTCAAGTATTGCGTCAACAGATGAAAACGCCCTGGGCGACCGCGCGATGAGTGAGCCGAGGACGTCGGGGGGCCTGCATGTGGCTATGCCTGACCAATGGGGCCTCTATGCCCTAGAAGACGCATGCGGCTCATTGCGCCCGCGCGCGATAGAAGCGTTTTCCTGCAGGAGCGTTGACGTCGACAAAATTCGCCACGCCGGTGTTTGATGTAATGACACCGATTTGCTCCCAGGTTGAGAAATCACTGGAGGCCTCGACGGCGTACGCCTGCCCCGGGGTGACCAGAATCTCGAGCGCGCAGGCCCCTTGGCTTTGGTTGACTTGCGCGAACTCCAGTGCGTTGAGTGGGGTTAAATAATGTTTGGTCAGGAAGAGTGCCACTGAGTACCCACATGCTTGGGCGGACAGATTTCCTGATTGGAAGTGGATACCGCCGAAGACACGGCTGATGCCGGACTCATCGGCGGCGGCGCTGAAGCCGGGATAGCTCCGCGTGACGTTTGGCAGGCCGTCCGACTTGGTGGTGAACGGAATGGCATCCGTGCCGAAGAAATGCGCGAGGACCGTGGCGCTGCTCCGGCTGAACGTGCTGTGGCCGGATGTGTACTCGGGGAAAGGAGGCGTCGCGATGAGTGGCGTCCATGTCGGATCGCCTACGGTCGTTGAATTACCGTCATTGTCCCCTTCCTGGATCGCGGTGATCGGGCGCCACAGGTCGTAGACGTACTTGGCATCCCAACAGAGAATGGCGGCGTCGGCCACCCCGAGTCCAAGCAGCGCGAAAAGACGCGCGTTTTCATCCAGGGTCAGGCCACGCTCACTGGACACTCCGCGGGCAATGGTCATCCAGTGACCCGGCGGGGTTTCGGTGCCTCCCCCGTCCGCCCAGAAGAGAGCCACCTCGGTTTGGTCGGCGGTGCGCAGGGTGCTGGTGCGGCCGCCATAGTCTTTAGTGAGTTGATACTCCAACGTGTAGGCCTGGCTGCTGAGAACTGGCGGTTGCTGCGGCCTGAATTGAGCTCCGGTCAGGGCGGCAAATGGCGTCACGTTTCCCCAACCCGGGAGAAGGCCGGGCGCGTTGGCCGGAGCGGTGGGCCGCCACTTGCCCACATCGTTCGATGGAGTGTAAGGCATGGCTGCGTCCGAGCCATCATTGGCCCGGTGGGTGAGCATCGCGTTGCCGACCTGGGTTCCCCACGCCAAGCCGTTCGATTTGGCCGGGCCGTCCGGCACGGCGGCGACGGCGGCTTCGTACTGGGCTGCAATCGCGGCGGCCACGGTCGGATTGCCGCTGTAAAACGAGTCCAGAATCACCTTGGCCGCCGCGCTGACCGCGGCCTCTTTCGAGGATCCGGCCGCAGGAACCGAATCGCTGGACAGATAGGGCCGGGCTTTCGGCTCAATACCGTTGACCGCGTCGTAAATGGCCAAATGCATCATGGCCATTTGGCGCGAGGCGCGAGGCGGATTAAGCGAAGTGGTGCGAACCGCTCCCAGCAGCGTGCTATTCCATTCAGTCACCACGTCGGCCGCGGCCACGGACCAAAGGAGACCGAGCGAACCGATCGACCGGAAAACTCTCGAAATAAGGATTTTCATGGGGGCAGGTATGGGTTGGCAGCATGTCAAACTCGGCGTTGGCGTCTAGGTGCATTGGACGAAAACAGAGTCCGGCGTGACGAATCCCGCCGAATCATGGCCAAACCCGCTCAGGCGAATCGGCCGGCTGGATGGCGCGTCGCCGCCAATCCGTCGCCGGGAAGGCGCACTTCGCCCATCACCGGCCGCGCTTCGTCCATCCTTCATAGCTCGATAGAGGGAATACCATTAATCAGGATAATCGTACTCAAGTTAATTACTCCATGAAGACCCTAAAATGACTTCTCTTTGCGACTGGCACGGCGGATTTTTGCACGGTTGTAAGGTAGTGTTTCACTGGGAGTGGCGGGCTGGGGCCGCCATGGAACCGAAAACGTTTTGACATGGCGAGCGACCGGTCTGAGTCGAATGCTCGAGTCAGTATGGCGGTCTTAGCCCGCCACTCCCAG
>JBJXFS010000327.1:0-3891 GCA_046155625.1 Verrucomicrobiales bacterium
GTCACTTGCCAATTCCAATGTCCGCCGACCGCCCGCTTCGGTCAGTTCTATCGTTCGGCTAGATAAGTATCAATACCCAGATTTCAACTCATTCACTCACATCATGAAAAATAGCGAATACCCACAAATTTCCAAATTGCAGATGATTTTACTGATTTGCGGCATGGCTGCCGTTCCATCATTGGCGTTAGCGGGTGCGCCAGCACCTCAGCTTTCCGAATCTAAGACGCTAGCATATGTCCAGAAGTTGAGAGAAGCAACAGATGAGGTAATGCCAGGAGATCAGATTCCTCGTCGAGTGAGGTTGACTGAGGCTTTGTATTCGTTGGCGCAATTTCATAATAACAAAAAGGCGTATGAGAAGGCGGACAAATATTATACCGAAGTATCGACTCTTATCAATGAAGATAAATCAGAATGGAGGTTGGGTAATTTGCGATACTACTCTGATGCAATAGCAAAAGACTATTTGCAGCGAGGAGACCTTGTGAAGTCCAAGCCATACATTGACACTGCCTTGAAGATCTGTCGTGAAGATTCCAAACAAAAGGAAGTATTGCCATCGGTGCTTACAACGCTAGCGCGCTGGCAAAAGCAATCGATGTTATCGAAAGAGGCGGAATCCACGTTATTGGAAGCGATTGGCATCTTGGGTGACTACGGCTTCTTCCAGCGCAAAGAATTGGCGCATATTTATTTGGAAACAAATCAGTTGGCTAAAGCTGATAAGACAATTACCGAATTGGAAAAGTCGACCTACGCAGATTCCTCGGGCATGTTTCTTCGCGCCAATTGGCTTCGCGCAACTGGTAGAATCAGCGAAGCCGATGAGCTTGAAACAAAGGCGCGTGCCAAGAAAGCGGAAGAGATCGAAAAAAAGGAGAAATCGCAGTAAATAGGTGATCAATTGTTTACAGAGGCGAAATTGGACACCCATCAAATGCTACCCTCATCGTCGAGCAAAATGTGAGTGTCCGAGATTCCTCCAAAGAGTACAGGACACCCACTTTTTGCCTTCCAACCAGGCAACGACGGCTAACAGCCCTCATTCTAGCCTTCATGTCCAAACGATGGCGGCAACCGGCCGGGCTTACGGGGCGCTGGGTTGCGGCGGCGACCCACCATGTGGGTACTCACACGCCGCTGGCCCACGCATGGCGCCGCGATGCAATCGCGAGCAGTGCGGCGACTCCGTTCATCGCCCAGGGCTCCGGCTATCGAGCCCTATGCCTACTGATTGACGCGCGCGGGATGAATCAGATCGCCTTGGAGTATAAGAGGCGGGCGCCCCGGTGGCCGTGCAGCCACTGGCGTGTCTTGGCTCGTGCCCAGGCGCGCAGTCGGTCAAGCTTTCCGACCAATCGATGGAAGAGGCTTCCGTAGCGGGCGACATTCTCGACCCACGCTTCGACATCTAGGTCCAGACGTTGAAGAATCGGGCGCAAGTCGTCGGATATGCGACCGTGTTTATCGGCCCTCAGCTCGCGACCGGTCCAGTCCAGCAACTCGAGATAATCCTCCAGTTTCATATCCGAGAGCCATTTGGCGGCGCATCGATCTCGGGCGCCTTCGGTCGGCAACGGTTCGAAGGCCACCTCGCCCTTTGGATCGACCGAAACGGCTTCCTCGGCCCCGAATCGAACCAGCCACCGGTCACGGCCCACTTCAGCACGCGCCTGCGCGATGATCGGCTCCTGGGCGCGAGTCGGCCGCCTCCGGCGCGGCCGCCAGTTGTCGGCGTGCTCGTGTTGCAACGCTCCGATCCTGACCGCTGGTAAAGGGGCTCTCCTCGGGTGACGCGGCCATTCCGGCCCGCACTGGATTTAAGTCCACATACGCCATGCACGTCAGTAACGCGGCCGCCAGAGATCTGAATTCCACCACTCTCTCCACACGCCGACCAACGGGGGTGTCCTGCAGTGCCGCCTCTCCACAGCTCAAGGGAAATGGAGGGCCGAACCCATGAAATGGGTGTCTGTAAAACCGTCAAAAAAATGGGTGTCCGAAATCGACTTTGGGCTACGGCGGCACCGAGGTGCCGCGTACGGCGGCCACATACGCCTCGACGGAGCGGGTGATTTCGCCGGCCACGTCGCCGAGGGCTTGGGCGAAGGGCGGTCGGAACCAGGGGAAGGCGCCGATGAGGTCGGCGGTGACGAGGATTTGTCCGTCGCAGCCGGTTCCCGACCCGATGCCGATGGTCGGGCAGGCGATGGTTCGGGAGATTTCCGCGGCTACCGGGCCCACTACATCCTCGACCACGATGGCGGCGACTCCCGCGGCGTCCAGGGCCATGGCGTCCTCGATCAGTCCTTGAGCTTGATCGGGTGTACGGCCTTTCTTTTTGTAGCCGCCCTCAAGTCGCACACTTTGGGGCAGCATACCGATGTGGCCGATGACAGGCCATCCGGCGTCGAGCAAGGCGCGGATGTGCGGCAGGTGACTGCGCCCGCCCTCGAGTTTGACCGCCTCCGCGCCGGCTTCGCCCAGCGCCTGCGCCGTGGCCACGGCCTGGAGTGGGGTATCGTACGTACAGCAAGGCAAATCCGCCGCCAGCGGGGTACGGGTCACGCCACGCCGCACAGCCCGTGTATGGTGCAGCATGTCGTCGAGCGTGACTTCCGTGGTATCGACATAACCAAGCGTCACCATGCCCAGCGAATCGCCGACCAGGATTAAATCGAGCCCGGCCCCGTCCAAGAGCCTGGCTGTAGGGTAGTCGGCGGCGGTGAGGGTGGCGAGCGGGTGTCCGGCCGCCTTGAGGGCAAGAAAGCGATCTCTCATCGTGTTACCAATCGCGGGTGACGAGTTGAAGGGCGGGTCCATCGGCGGGCAGGGTGTCGAGCCATTCGCGCACGCTGCGCTCGTGGCCGGGCAGGATGAGGTCGGGCCGGATTTCCGCCAGCGGAACCAGGACGAAGCGACGCTCGGCCAGCCTCGGGTGCGGGACTTCAAGCGAGTCGCTTCGCACGACCAGCCCGTCGGCATACAAAAGATCGAGGTCGATGGCTCGCGGGGCATTCTTCGGGCGAGCGGCCGGCCTCCCCAGGGCTGATTCCACGGCGTGGAGACGCTGCAGCAATGACTCCGGTTCACCGAAGAACCCGATCTCCATCACCGCATTGTAGAAATTCGCCGTCCCTGGCTCGCACCCCACGGGCTCCGTTTCATAGACCGAAGATTTGAGGACAGGTTGGGAAAAATCGGCTAGCAGCTCGACGGCCTGGGCCGCCGTTCGCAGTGATAACAACCGATCCCCCAGGTTCGAGCCCAGCGAGAGCCCGCAGCGGCGGATGGTCGAGGGCACGAGGCCCCGGGTGGTTGGCTGACGGATCATGCGACTGGCGGAAAAGCGACTGGCTGCAAAAGTGCCTGCAACGTGTAATTGTTTCGGCGAGGCGCAAATGGCCATGTACCATCGCCATGACCACCTCACCCACCACGATGAGCTCGCCCCCACCTGCCCCCACCGGCCGCGGAACCACGCCCAACGTCATCGCCGCCATCTGCAGCTTCTTCATCGCCGGACTCGGCCAGTTGGTGCAGGGCCGCATGCTCAAGGCGCTCTGGCACCTCGTCCTCGCCGGCATCATCTGGGTCGTCAGCTTTGGCACCATGGGATGGGTCATTCATCTCTGGTCCTGCTACGAGGCCGCCGTCCACAAGCCGGACCCCCGTTAATTCCGGGGGGCTAGGTCTCGTCGCGGAACCGGCGTTCGAGCCAGTGCGAGAACCAGGCGATCGGGACCGTCAGCAGCAGGTAGCCGACGGCCAGCGGCACATAGCCTTCGAGGCCGGCGTACGTGCGCGAGATGAAATTTCGGGTGTTGTAGAAGTATTCGTTCACGCCGATCACATTGAGCAGCGACGAGTCTTTGATGAGCGAGACGA
>JBJXFS010000334.1:0-12373 GCA_046155625.1 Verrucomicrobiales bacterium
TCAAAGTTCTCGCAGGCCCAACGGAAGCCTGCGGCCGGGGTCTCCCACCCCAGAAGAGGACGCTGCTCGGCAGCGCACGAGTGGCGGGCTGGGGCCGCCATGGAAACGAACACGTTTTGACATTGCGGGCGACCGGTCTGAGTCGAATGCTCGAGTCAGTATGGTGGTCTTTAGCCCGCCACTCCCAGTCGTCCCCCGATTTTTCATGCTATTTTCGCCCGTGCAAAAATCCGCCGTGCGTCCGCAGGGAGGTAGCGCTCACTGCGGCTTGAAATCCAGGACGTGTCCCCACCGACCTTGGCTGCGCTCGGTCACCTCCTCATAATCCGTGTCAATGTGTTCGCCTGCGTCATTGAATGTGCGCTCCTCGATGCGCATTTTCTGCCCGGGCGCCGGGGGTTCGATGATGAAAATTTCACGTCGACCGGAACCAACGGCTTCGTCGTTGTCGGAGAACGCAATCATGCGGGAGATGACGGAGGCCCGGTCATCGCCGACCATCTCACGGAGCTTTTCCTCAATCTGGTTCAACCAGGCGCGCTTCTCCTCTGGAAAGGGGCTGATCACCACAAAGTCCCCACTTTCATCCGAAACAACAGAGGCGTGCTCCTTCTCAATTCGTTTGAACGTCGTTTTCGCCTCGTCCTGAATCCTCGTGACGATCGCGACTTGTTCAGCAGTCAGCCCCATAAGACCGAGCTTGCGATCCAGACCCCCGCCGGTGAGGAGTGCGTCCACAACCTCCGATTGGAGTCGGAGCCAGCGCGCGTCTTTGGCCTCCGAGCGCGCGACCGACTCGGCGGCGCGTGCGACTCTCTGGGTCGAAGTTGATGGTGGCGGACCCACCGCCAATGCCGGAGCGGCATGAATTTCGGACACTTCAGCGACGGATCGCGAGCGCGAAAACAAAGCGTGGACCAATGCGCCCGCACTGAACGCCAGTACCACGACCATACCCCGATTCAGAAATTTTGGGGATTTCTCAGCGAGCGGCGGCTCCACAATTGGACCATATTGTCCGGGTGCACTCGTGCCATGAAAATCATCGAGTCTGCGCCGAGCTGAGGCCAGCGCTCCCAGGGGGAGCATGCCCTCCGGCAGACAATTAAAGTGCCGACGGTCGGACTCGAACCGACACATCCGTGAGGATACCAGATTTTGAGCCTGATTTGACAAGATCACAAACAACGTATGGACAAGACTATATGAAATTTTTGGGGCTACTCTGGGGCCCAAAATGAAGCCTTTGCCAACGATGCGACTTCAAAAACCCGCTCCCAGATTCAGCCGAAAGAAATTTATCCACTGTGGACCAGACGCGCTAGATTTTCGCGTTGTACCAGCCAGGACACCAGGCATGGCACCGCTCAATCGCTCGAGGTGCCGAACATTTGCGCAAAACTGCAAATGTGTGGTATGCTGAACCGGAGGACACAATTATGGCCAGACTCACCCTGGAGATTCCCGACGAGACGCACCGCAAGTTGAAGACGCTTGCCGCCTACTGCGGCATGACGATGAAGGATTTTTTACTGAGCCGTGCGTTGGCCCCAGTCGAGCGATCCGCTGAAGCGGCGGGTGGTGCAGACCCGATTCGCAGAGCGGATGATCTGCTGTTTTCGGAAACGACGACGTTCAAGCTTTCCCCCGACCAATGGGACGCCTTCTGTCAGGCACTGGAGGGTCCGGCGGCTCCGACCGCCGGGCTGCGCACCCTCATGACCAGCCGAAGCGTGCTCGATGGCCGGTGATCTTCTCCTCGGGACGTCCGCTATCGAAAAGGGGTTCGATACTTCGCATTTTGACTGCGGTGTCCCTTCCCTGAACGAGTACTTGCAGAAGTTCGCGCTGCAGAACCACGCCAACCGTTCGGCCAGAACTTTCGTCGCGCTCCGAGGGTCGAAGGTGGTGGGCTATTATTCGGTGGCGATGGCGGCGGCCGAGAGAGAGGCGACCCCTGAGCGCGTCGCCAAGGGGCTGGCCCGTCATCCCGTGCCCCTCGCCTTGATTGCACGGCTGGCCGTGGACAAAGCAGAAAAGGGACAAGGCCTTGGGAAAGCGTTACTAAAGGATGCGTGTGCGCGGGTACTGCGGGCTGCCGAGGAGCTTGGCTGCCGGGCGGTGGTGGTTCACGCGAAGGACGATCAGGCGAAGGCGTTCTATGAGAACTGCGGCTTCATTCCATCACCGACGAATCCGCGGCATCTTTATGCGCTGGTTAAAGATCTTGAAGCAGCCACTCCCGGGAAGCGGTGAAGATCAATTGTCGGCGTTGATTTTGGGTGGTGGCGAAAGTGCCCCGGAGTTCGATGCGGCGATGCTTGTCGAGGTCGGCGCCGGCGTGAGCCTCAATTTGATTTTGCCAAACGAAGCAGCGCCTCCGCCGTCGCCGGTTTGGGCAGCACGTCTCGTAGGTTGATTCCCTCCTTCGCAGCCTTCAAGAGGAAGTCGTGGACGATGTCCTGGTCCTCCGGCGACATCTTCGCCAGGGCGGCGGTCAGCTGGTGCGGCCGCGGGAAGGCGACGGCGTAGGCGATCAGGCCGACGATGGCGGCGTTGCGGCTGGGTTAGGCGGCCAACGGCCGGCCCGGCTGGCGGAGTATCTCCACGGTGTCCCAGAGGGCGTGGGGGATGCGGATTGATTGCTTCTCGGATCTGGCCATCGGAAGGTTCGGCTTAAGGAGAGTGAGGAAATTTCGGGCTTGCTGATTATCTGTCCCCCAGGTGTCACCCAGGCAGAATGTGGACGCGTGCTGGTCGGGATGGCAATGATGCGCGCATGAACAAAAAATTGGTCATTCACTCCATGCCCGGTTTCTCGCGACCTTCTGGCATACGTTTTCTTTCCGCGCTGACGATCCTTAACGGGAAGCTGATTTCGCCATCCCGGTCGGCGGCATCAAGCATCGCCATGATGGCGGCCCGAGCCATGGCAACCTTATCAAGGCCTGTAAGGCGTTGAAGGGCTTCGAGACGCTGCCAAGCGAGCGAATCGAGCCGAATTCCAATCTGGTGGGTTTTGTTCGTCATAATGGTATCAATGTAAGCATTTTATCCAAAAAACAATAAAATGAGCAAAAAATACTTGCCAACAATGGTACGATTGCTACCAATGGGATCAATGAAACAGATCACCACCACCCGAATCGACCCGAAGACCGCGGAGGAGCTTGAGGACTGCGCAAAACGCACCGGACTGAAGTCCTCTGACCTTTTGCGGGTCGGGGTGAAAATGGTTCTCGAACGAGCCAGGACTGAAGGCGCGCGGGTTTCCAAGATCTCACCCGCCACACAGAAAACAAACACGCCGACAAAGCCGAAAAAAACGACCGACTCAAGTGATCTGCGGGTGGGACGGGTTTCCCGGAAACGCGCGGTCAAGGAGGCTCGGCCATGAGCACTCGAACCGCCCCGCGCTACGTGTCGCTCCACGACATCGCCAAACAGGCCGAGCGTTCGTACGGCCACGTGTTCGCCCTGGCGAAGAAAGGATTCATCCCCGGCCTGGAACGGCCTCCCGGCGTGAAGGGATATCGGATCACCGCCTCCAAGGCGAACCGGTTTCTCGCCCGCCACTGGCCGTCGGCCCCCCTCTTCGAGGAATAGCCCAGGACTTCCCCATGAACAACCCCGGCCCCCTTCGAATGCTCGCCCTGGTCATCCTCGGCAGCGCCTGTTTCCACCTGCTGGTCTTCGGACTCGGCTACCTCGTCGGCAGATCCCATGAACCTGATTCTCAAACTCTTTTGCCCGAGACTGAGCCACCCGCGCACGGGATGCGTTGAGCTTGCCCTCTGGGCGGCGGTCCTCTTCGCCCTGACCCTTTTCCTCATGTGTTGGGCCATCACGACCTTCAGCCCCCACTGAACGACCATCTCGCACAACACCTTTCGCCGCTGGTGCGGCGGACCCTGCCGCCTCTCGCAGATGATCTGGGAGGGTAAATCGCGGAGGCGGCAGGGAGATCGGTTTTCAAACCAAACCAACAGTAAACCAAGACACACCCAAGCACACCAAGCACCATGAGCCTAGTCCCGAGCAAGAAATCCGGGGGCGACTTCGTCCCCCATCCTGAGACCGACGGCCTGATCCGCGCCGTGATCGTCGACGTGACCGCGCCGAAGAAGGTGCAGAGCCAGTTCGGCGAGCGCGAGGTCTTCAAGCTGGTCTACGAGTCGGAGATCGCCGACGAAACCGGCCGGCCGTTTGCCATCTGGTCGTTCCCGTACACGCCATCCCTCAACGAGAAGGCCAACTTCCGGAAGGACCTCAAGAAAATCAGGGGCCGCGACCTGACCGCCGACGAGGAGCAGCATTTTGACGTCGACTCGCTCATCGGCATGCCGGTGCAGGTCATCGTGAAACACGAGGAGAAGGACGGAAAGACGTATGCCCAGATCACCCACGTCCAGCCGCACAAGGGGCCCGACCCGCTGAAACCGAGCGGCAAGTTCGTCCGCGAGAAGGACCGCCAGAAGAGGGACGGCGAGGCGGCCGCCTACCGCAAGGCCGGCTCCGCCGGGGACGACGACGCCCCGGGCCGGGCCGACTGGCAGCGCGTGAAGGTGCATGTCGGCAAAAACGCCGGCCTCGACCTCGGCGACCTGGAGGCCGAGGCGGTGCAGGCGCTCCTCGACAAGTGGCTCCCGAAGCATCGGGCGAACCAGAAACCCACCGCCGACGACCGCCGCCTGGCCGCGGCGCTTGAGGAGGCGGCCACCCTGCTCGCCGAACCCGCGTACTGAAATGAAAGTCGCTGTCTTCGACATCGAGACCGGGCCCCGCCCCGAGTCTGAGCTGGCCGACGTCCAGCCCGAGTTCAAGGCGCCGGCGAATTATAAGGATCCGGAGAAGATCGCGGCCGCGATCGCCGAGCAGAAAAAAGAGTGGCTCGAACGAGCGGCGCTCAGCGCGGTCACCGGCCGGGTGCTCGCGGTCGGTTGGAGACAGGACGGTGTGACCACGCTGCTTTGTGACGAGACTGAGGGCATTATGATCGCCTTGGTCTGGAAACTGATCGAGGAGGCAGCGCGCGCGCATTATCAAGTGGTGGGTTTTAACTCCAACCGCTTCGACCTTCCATTCCTGACTCGGCGCAGCTGGGCACTCGGCATTCCGGTGCCGGCCGGCCTGTACGGCGCTCGCGGGTACGTGAATCAAAACGTGTTCATCGACCTCATGGACGAGTGGGCCTGTGGCGACCGGCAATCGACGATCAGCCTCGACAGGTTGGCCAAGTTTCTCGGGTGCGGTGAGAAGAATGGCGATGGCAAAATCTTCTCGCACGTGCTCGCCGAAGACCGGGCGAGGGCGCTCGCCTATCTGGACAATGACATACCGATGACCGCCCGCGTGGCCGAGCGCCTGCTCGGGGTGCCTCAGTCGGCGTCCTCGACCGCGCCCGCGGCGACCGCTGCCAAGCCGAAGGCGCCGGGGCAGCCCGCAGCTCCCGCCCTGGTCCTTCAGAACGACGACGACGATTACTAACCCAATGCCCACGCTGCGCGAACTAGCGGAAAAAAAAACGTCGCGGGCGGCGTCCGCGTCGCCCCCCGCCGACCGGCCGGCGAACGGAGGTCTCGTCCTGCGGGGCACCGCGCCCCACCCGTCCGAGCAGAGCTCTTCAATTGCATCCAGGCCGGCGAGGGAGGCGGTGGCGGCGCCACCCCCCAGCTCCGACGCCAGGCTACTCGGCACCGAGAATCTCGCGGACATCATCCCGATGTTTCCGATGCGCGGCCCAGGCCCGGATCGGGAGTGGGAGGAAGCGAGCATGCTGCCCGCGTCGAGCCTCGGGATGATCCTGGACTCCACGACCCGGACCGCTTGGCTCGCGTGCTCGCGGCCTGGGATGCCGCCGCTTCTGATCCATCCGTTCCCGATCCTCGGCCGCCTGGGGGACGATCCGATGACTCCGGCCGAACCGGTGGAACCGCAGGTGCCCCAGACGGCACCGGACATGTTCACATCTCCCGACAGCCCGTGACCCTTCGCGACCTCGCGGGGCGCAAGACCCGCCGCGAGGCGCTCGCCCGCGTCCCTCCCGGCCACTGCCCGACGTGCTGGACCAGCCGCGGCCGGTCACTCTGGACCGACCGGTGCATCTGCTCTGGGCACGTCTCCCAAATTTTCCGAATTCCCGCACGACTCAATTCACCGTCTTTCTTCCGCTCCCGCCGCCGGCTCTCTGGGCGAATTCCCGCGTTCATTGGAGCGTGCGCCACCGCGAGACCAGGTTTGCCCGCCGACTCGCCCGCGTCGAGGCCGTGCGCGCCCTCGACGGACAGCCGCCGCCGATGTGGGAGGCCGCCACCATGAACGTCAGGTTTAGCATGCCGCACCTGCGTTTCGACGCCAGCAACCTGATGCGCTCGCTCAAGGCGTAAGAGGACGGCCTGCAGGACGCCGGCATCGTGCGGAACGACCGGGGGCTGTGGCCGGCGCGGCCCGAAGTCGTGAGGGACCCGGCTGTCAGGGACCATCCTGTCGCCATGTACCGCCTCGGCATCGTCCGGCTCTGCATCGTCGCCGAGGAGGTGGCTGCGTCATGAAAAAGTCCCGGAAGCCAAGGCCTCACGATTACGGCGAGCAGGGGGAGACGTTCCGAAAAATCGACGCCGCTTTCGACCGCATTGCCCGCCCCACCCTGAGATGGGAGCGTAAGGGCATCAGAGCAAACAAGCGCCTTGCCACACTGGCGCGCATCCGCGCCATGGAGCGCTCGGAGGAAACAGACTGGTGAAAAGCCTCAGCACCGTGCAGGCGCGCCCCGCGGCGCTCGCCATGGACCCGTCGCAGGCCGCCGCCCTGGGCGCCATGCAGCGAGGAGACAACGTATTCCTGACCGGAAACGCGGGCACGGGCAAGAGCACCGTGGTCACCACCTTCCTCGGCCAGGCGTTCCGGCGCGTCGACGTCACCGCCACCACCGGCGTGGCCGCGCTCAATCTGCGCGACCAGTTTTCGGCCCGAAGCGGGCTGCACATTCCAGTCTCCACCGTCTACCGGTGGGCTGGGATCGGACTCGGTCCGAAGCCGGGAGAATCAAACGCGGCGGCGATGAAGCGGCTTCGCGAGGACGCCTCCCTATCGCGCGCGGCGGCGTGGAAGCGCGTGCGCGCCGCCGAATGCCTGGTCATCGACGAAATCTCCATGCTCCCCGGCCGCGTCTTCGAATTCCTCGAGTACGTGTGCCGGTTTCTGCGGGGCGGCGACCACCCGTGGGGCGGGCTGCAGGTCATCGCCGTCGGCGACTTCCTCCAACTCCCGCCCGTTGCCGCCGGCGGCGTGTACGACTGGGCGTTCCCCTCACCGGTCTGGGCCGCGACCGGATTCCGGCCAGCCGTGCTCACGACGATCCACCGCCAGGCGGACCCGGAATTCATGGACATCCTCAACGCTGTGCGTGTCGGGAAGATCGAGCCGCGCCATGTCGCACTCCTCGGTCGGCGCATCGCCCGCTTCCCGAGCGCCACCCTGCTCCGCCTCTTCACTCACAATATCCAGGTCGACAAGTGGAACGCCTCGCGACTCGAAGCCCTGGACGGCGAGGAGCACGTCTTCGAGATGACCGAATCGGGAGACCGGTACCAGTGCGACTGGCTCAAGAAGAACCTGCTCACCCCGGCCACACTCCGCCTCAAGGTCGGCGCCAGGGTCATGGTGACGGTTAACCTCAAGGACGAAAGCGGCGACCTCTACGCCGTCAACGGGACCATGGGCACCGTCGCCGGCATCGACGAGCCGTGCGTCATCGTCAACACCGACTACGGCCGCTCGATCTCAATCCAACGCTTCGAGTGGACCGACGGCGAGGGCGGCCGTTCGTCCGCCAGTGTCGTCCAGTTCCCGCTCAGGCTCGCCTGGGCGAGCACGATCCACAAAGCCCAGGGCCTGAGCCTGGACGCCGCGCTCATCGACGCGCGGGCGACCCGCGAACCCGGCCAGACGTATGTCGCGCTCTCGCGCGTCCGCTCGCTCGCCGGCCTGTTCCTGCGCGACGCGTTCTCCGGCGTCTGGGTCTCCCCGGAGGCCATCAACTTCATGAATTCACTGACCCGCAGATGACCATCGCCGAACTCGCCCTGAAGCGCGAATCCGCCCTTGTTGGCACGCCCGCCGCCCGGATCACTCTGTTCGCCGGCGCCATTGCGGTCGTGCCCGAGCAGGACACCTCGCTCGCATCGTTCATCGATGAGGTCAGGGGAGGCGACCACGCCGCCCGCATCGTCGAGATCAGGGAGGTGGCGCGGAAGGGAAACATGGAGCGCCTCGCCTGGCTCAAGCGCCAGCTGCCGGCCGTCACCCTCTCGTGCACGATGACCAGCCGCGCCAAGGGGGCGCCGGTCCGCGCCCGCACCCATTCCGGCTGGATGCAAGCCGACTTCGACGGCAAGGACAACGTGGCGATCGTCCAGTCCGAGGCCCGGGAGTTCCTCGTCGCCGACGCGCATGTCGGAGCCGTCTTCGTCGGCCCGTCCGGCGTCGGGATCAAAGCGGCCGTGAGGATCGATCCCGCCAGGCACACCGACAGTTTCCACGCCGCCGAGGCGTACTTCCTGGGGAAATACGGCCTCCAGGTCGACAAAAACTGCAAGGACATTGAGCGTCTGTGCTTCCTCTCCCATGACCCCGACGCCTGGCTGCGGCCCGACGAGGCCGTCGTCCTCCCGGTGCCGGACAGGCCGGCCACCAGGGAGGAGGCCGAGGAGCCAGCGGACCGGCCGCCGCCGCTCCTTCCCGACGCAAACTGGTCGGTCGAGGATGTGCGCGAGCTGCTCACGTGGATCCCGATGCGCCCCGACTACGACATCTGGCTGCGCGTCGCCTCGGGCGTCTTCTCCGTCCTCCCGTTCGAGTCCGGCGCCCGCGTCCTCAATGAGTGGTCGCCGGAGGAGAAGCCGGGCGAGTACAACGACAAGTGGAAGAACCGCCTCCAGCACGTCACCATCCGCTCGGTCATCAAACTGGCCGCCGACCGGGGGTTCGACGCCCGCGCCGCCGCCCGCCGGCAGCGGTGGGCCGGGCGCCTCGTCTTCGGTAAGGGCGTGGAACGCGGCGCCGCCCCCCACCTCGACCTGCTCCGCGAGGATGTGGAGCCGGAAGGGTATGAGCGCGCCTTGGACCTGTGGGCCCGTTTCGAGGAATGCCAGAGAGGTGACGCGGAGGTCTTCCGAGGCCGGCGCGGCCGGGACTATGCCTTCGACCCGGGCGCCAAACTGTGGCGCTCGTACAACCCGCGGACCGGCCTGTGGGTCCTAGACAACGCCCGCACCTCGCACACGGCCATCGCCGAGACGGCCGCCGAGGCATACGAACGATTGCGAGACACCGTCGAGGAGGAGATCAAAGCTCAGCCAGCCAAAGGAAAAAAAGATTCCAGGATCGACGAACTCAACGCCATCAAAAAACGGGTCGAGCTGCTGCGCACCGTCCGATACACCGACGCCGTCGCGACCGAGGCATCCAGGTTCCCGGGCCTGCACCGCGCCGGCGGCGAATACAACCAGCACCGCCACCTCCTCGCCGTCCAGAACGGCGTCATCGATTTCAAGAAGATGGTGCACCGCCCCCCAACGCGCGAGGACCTGCTCACCGTCGCCGCGCCCGTCGCCTACCAGCAGGGCGCCACGTGCCCGTCCTTCGACGCCTTCCTGCACCGGGCGCTCGACGGCCACCCCGACCTGATCGACTACTGGTGGCGCGCCGTCGGCTACTGCCTGACGGGCTACGTCGATCACGACGTCCTCTTCTTCTGCTACGGCAGCGGCTCCAACGGCAAGTCGACCGCCAACATGACCGTCCAGATGCTCCTGGGCGACGACCTGTACTGCCCGTTCAACGTCCAGAACCTCCTCGACACCCAGTTCGACTCCAACGCCCTCTACGCCCGCGCCGCCCTTGAGGGCAAACGCTTGGTCATCACCGACGAGCTGCCCGACGGCAGGGCCCTCAACGAAGCCGCCATCAAAACCCTGCTCGGCGGCGAGAAGATCGCCGCCAGATCGCTCTACCAGGCGCCGCGCGCATTCTCCCCGACCCACAAAATCTGGATGGTTGGCAACCACAAACCCCGCGTCGCCGGCACCGACCACGGGATCTGGCGTCGCATCCACCTCATCCCGTTCGTCGTCCAGATCCCCAAGCCCGAACAACGCAAACGCGAGGAACTCCTGGAGGAATTCAAGCTCGAGCTCTCCGGCATCCTCAACCGCGCCATCGCGGGCTACATGGACTTCCTCGAACGCGGCCACCTGGACCCACCGAAGGCCGTCATCGACGCCACCGCCGATTACAGGCATGAGGAGGACACCCTCGCCCAGTTCCTCGCCGACACCATCACCACCGTCGCGGAAGCCCGCATCCTCTGCTCGGACCTCTGGACCAAATACCGAGAATGGTGCGAGCGCTCAGGCGAAAAACCGAAGGTCGACACACTCAATAAGTTCACCCGAACAATCCAGCGGGAGCCGTATTCGTTGGAACTCTACAAGGACGCAACCGGCTTTAGAGTGATTAAAAATACAGCCTGGGTCGCTGCGGGCCACTGACGAACTGACGAATTTACCCCCCGCTTTCCCACTCTTACTCCCACAATTCTTTTTTACCTACGAACCCTAGTAGGAAAAAACCCCTCAAATTCGTCAGTTCGTCAGTGCTTCAACCCCAGTTTTTTAATTCACCATAACCAAAACAAAATCCATGAAACGACGATTCAAGCCCCGCTTCTCCGGGGATTCCTCTCGGCCGACGGGAAAACCATTCGCGTCTGGTGCCCTTTCTGCGAGTGCATGCACCAGCACGGGTGGCCGGCCGGGAGCGAGCAGGCGAAACGCGAGAACCGAGTAGAGCATTGCCACTCCGAACACTCCCCGTTTCGGGTGCAGGAGACGGGCTACGACATCGCACCCTTTCGCCCCTGCGATCTCAAGACCACCACCGCGCCATGACCGCCGACCAGATCGTCGACCTCCTCAACCGCCCCGTCACCGTCGAGCGACGAAGAACACAGGACCCCTGACCGGGCGCGAGGCTTCGACTGCGGGTTGAGTTTGGAGCGGTCGTGACGGCAGGAACTGGCGGCGGGTCAGTCGTTAGGAGGGACGCTTTGTTCGCTCATTTTCAGCGGAAGAAGCGTGACGCGCATCCGCCGCGGATCAATCGTCACCAACGCCCCAGAGCCAAGCGCATGCTCGTGGGCACGCAGCGCGGCGACGACCGCATCCCCCATGGATGCCGGTCTGGTATCCTCGCAACGCATTTGCACGACGCTGGGACCGATCACCCCGGTGGCTGCAAGCAACGCACCGAAATCCAGATCGTGCGTGAACACGACGTAGCCAGATTCCCTCGCCCATCGCATGATCTCGCAATCCGGCGCGGTCGGATCCCCGACCTCCGTCCAATGGATCGCTTCCCATCCCGCTCCCGCAAGCACCAGACGCCACTCGGGCGACAGGTTCATGTCGATCAAGACCCTCACCGGACCACTTTCATTGGCACTTCCCGCTCCTCGGCACGCCATGAACCATAAGCCAACGCTGCCGAAATGTCTTCATCCTCAAGGTAAGGATACAGCCGCAGGATCTCCGCACGGTCCGCTCCGGAGGCAATTAAGCCCAGAATCATGCCCACGGTCACCCTCATTCCACGGATACATGGCTTGCCGCCCATTACCGCGGGATCGAAGGTTATGCGCTCAAGGTCGGGGAAGGTCATGGCCACAAACTGCCACGCAACCATCGATTCGTCCAGCCGGGAATGCGTGGAGCGAACGACTTAGTCCTCCGGACCGCGAACGGAGGACGTTGAATTCAAAGTGGGAGGAAATGAGCGGTTCGGAGCGACGACTTGTTCGCCCTTGATTGTGGGTGGTGTTTGCTCATGACTGAGAAGGCAGCTCTAAGAATGACTTCTTCGAGTCGAGATCGAATAGATGCGGAAGCTCCTGAACCTTCGAGAAGGCTGACGGCAACGGTAGAGCCTTCGTGAGGAATGGCATCAACTGAGCATCGTCCAAAACTCGGAGATCTCCCGTGGCTCCACACCAAGTCTTGCAGAGGCCGCATACACTGACGAAGCTGACAGACTTACCGCCGTCCATCTGGACAATAACGTAGGCTGGAGCGTGTCCACAGAAAGGAACATTGTCGGAGGAAGTAAGCGCGGTGCTCAGAATAGCCTTGAGCTTCAGGGACTCGGCATGACTCAGATAAACTGATCCCATCACATCGGAACGCTTCTTCTCCATCGGTGTCCAGTGTCTAAAGAAAAGGAAAGCTAGCCGGGGGCTGACTCGATGTCTGAGCGAGCGATGGCCAAGGGTTGCGTTGAGGCACGGGTAGCTGATGGTAGAGAGGCCGAAACGCGCTCT